>CAYMTX010000063.1:0-12351 GCA_964393475.1 uncultured Roseburia sp.
GCATAGAAAGGTACGAAAAAATTATGACAAAAGTATTATTCATCTGCCACGGCAATATCTGCCGCAGCACGATGGCGCAAAGCGTCTTACAACACCTGACAGACACCCGCAACCTATCCACACAATTTTACATTGATTCTGCGGCCACCAGTCGCGAAGAAATTGGAAGTTCTCCGCATCATGGAACAGTACGGAAATTACAAGAGGCAGGGATTCCGGTTATTCCGCATCATGCGAGACAGATGACACGTCAGGATTATCTGGATTACGATTATCTTATCGGTATGGATACGGCAAATATTCGGAACATGAATGCGATTGCAGGTGGCGATCCGGACGGGAAAATTTACAAACTTCTGACATTTGCGGGAGAAAGCAGAGATGTGGCGGATCCGTGGTATACGAGGGATTTTGATGCCACATATCGGGATGTAATGGCAGGATGTGAAGGGCTGCTGGAATTTTTACAGAAGCGTGGAGAGATTATGTAAAATGCATGAGTGGGTCTGGAAGAAGTGAAAAGGAAATGCACATTATAGCATAAATCGAAGAGCAAAACAGAAAAAGGACAACAGCACAAGGATAACAGCACAAGGAAAACGGAAAAGGACAACACTATGAAGCTGCGAGAACAATTACAGGCATACATACCTTATAATGAACAGGAAATGAATGACAAAAAGGTGATGCTTCGCTTATTGGAAAAAGAATCTGATATTTTTACACGCGAAAATGAGACAGCACATTTTACAGCGTCAGCATGGCTTTTGAACAAGGAGCACACAAAGGTGCTTATGATTTACCATAATCTGTATCATTCATGGGCATGGACGGGCGGACATGCCGATGGAGAAAGGGATTTGCTTGCGGTGGCGATGAAAGAGGCACAGGAAGAAACCGGAGTAAAAAGGATTACGCCGGTAACGGAGGATATTTTTTCCATTGAAATACTGACGGTAAACGGACATGTGAAACGTGGAAAATACGTGCCATCACATCTGCATTTGAACGTCACGTATTTATTAGAGGCTGATGAAGCAGAGGTACTGCGTATAAAACCGGATGAGAATAGTGGTGTTGCGTGGGTTCCACTGGAAGAAGCAGTGATGAAAAGCACAGAACCATGGATGGTAGAACATGTGTATTCCAAACTGAATGAAAAATTACATAATTGAATGAGAAATAGTTGATGCGAAAAAGGAGCAAAGAAATGCAAATCACTGAGCACAGCAACACTTATAATGATTGTACTTGGTGTAAGTGGATGTTTGATCTGTATCATTACTGTGGAAGAAATTAAAAAAAGAATTAATATAATGAATTGTAGCAGAGTTTTATTCTGTGGCACGGCATGTAAGGACTATGTTTTCATAGTACTTGCATGCCGTTATTAAGTTGTAAAGAACAAACAGTGTTGATAAAAAAGATATATTACGAAACTTCTAATTTTGCGACAGCATCCTTAAGCATCTCACGGATTGGCAAATTGTAAGGACAGCGTGTTTCACAAATTCCGCAGTCAATACAAGCACTGGCAGGCGGATTGTAAGAAGCATAACGTCCTTTTCCGTATTCGGCCAGTCCATACCGGTCATAATAACCTTTGGCAATCAGAATGCCGGAGATATTAATGCCAACGCTACAAGGCTGGCAATAGTTACAGCGGCGACAGAAGTTCTGACCGAGTTCTTTGCGGATACACTCGATTTTATCCAACTCTTCTGTTGACAACGGAGCAGTATCTAAGACAGCAGCAAGATTCTGTTCGATTTCCGCTACATCATACATGCCCGGAATAACCACGGATACGGCGGGATTAGCGCAGATATAGCGCAGTGCGAGCGTAGCATCCTCAATGTTGCCTCCGGCAAGTGGCTTCATAACGATGAAACCAATGTTTTTTTCGGCGCATTTGCGGATGAGTGCTTCTCCCTGTGTTTCTACCGGATTGTATGGAAACATGATAGTTTCTACCCAGTCGAATTCTAATGCTTTTTCAAAAATTTCAGTCGTGTGGGCAGTGAGGCCGATGTGACCGATTTTTCCCATTGCTTTTGCTTCCAATAAAGCTTCTAAGGCTCCGCCCGGTGCCAAAATGGTTTCTAAAGCCGCCTGGCTTGGATTGTGGACCTGATAAAGGTCAATGTAATCGGTGCGTAAATTTTTAAGACTTGTCTCAATGTCTGAAGACATGGCTTCTTTGGTAACTGCCATACTTTTAGTCGCTAGAATAAATTTATCGCGATAGCCCTCTAATGCTTCTCCCAAAAAGATTTCGCTGACTGTATAGCCTCTTGCGGTATCAATATAGTTGATACCACGGGCAACCATGGTTTCAACCAGCTTCCTTGTGGTGGCTGCGTCTACTTTTTGAATTGGGATGCCGCCAAAACCGAGGCGGGATACTTTCAAACCGGTTTTTCCAAATGTTACGTATTCCATGTTAATTTTTCTCCCTTCCGAATACAAATTTTTCAATTGCATAAGCAACGCCGCTGTCGTTATTGGATTTGGTGACAAAATCGGCGATAGATTTGATCTCGTTGCTTGCATTCTCCATTGCAACACCGATGGCCGCTGCCTGTATGATGTCTGCATCGTTTTGGGTGTCACCGCAGGCCATAGTGCATTCCATTGGTACGTCAAGTAGGTCTGCTAAAAAGCGCAGACCCATGGCTTTTGTTGTGCCCGCCATAGTGTATTCAATGTTCATATAACCGCCGGAGAGCGCAGTAATCTGTGGATTCGCGGATAAATAATGCAATACGTCATCGCGGTCTTTGTAGGTGCCGTCCGGCAAAGGATAGAAGTTGATGGTCATTTTTTCAACGTCAAGCCCTCGTTCTTCGATAAAGTCAGCAAGGTTATCCACAAACGTTGCGTTGGATTTGACTAAGGAGCGGGTAGCTTCCGGAAACTGGGTCAGTCGTTCAACGATATGCTGACGGTCTGATTCGCGGTAACGATTACCGCTGACGAAAGCATCGTACTGGATATCTTTGGTCTGAAGATGACGAATGATTGGTGCGATGATTTCCGGTGGCATGCAGCTGGAGTAGACACATTCTTTTTCAGGAATACGGTACACGCCTCCGCCATTAGAGGTAATGGCATAGCGGATGCCAAGGTTAGTCAGCTTTTCTATCGGAAGTGCCACATATGGCCGGCCGGTAGAAATGACAACATGCGTACCTGCTTCAATGGCAGCGTGAATCATGTGCTGATTCTCTTCGGTGATTTCTAATTTATCATTAAACAAAGTGCCGTCCATGTCTAAAGCGACAAGTTTAATTTTATTTGACATTCGTAAATAGTCTCCTCTTTTGATTTTGTGTGGAATAGACTCATAGGAGTCAGTTTCAAACATATAGTTATCATAACGTGATTTTGGGAAAAACTCAATTAAAATAGTTGTATTGGTAGTAGAAAAGTGTGATAATTATTGAAAAATGTGTGCGTCTGCACGGATTTGGGAGACGTAAAAAACATAGGAGATAGGAAGAACGAGATGACGAGACAAGCATTTAGAGAATTATGGAACCGTAAAACAGTGATTTTGGATGGTGCAACCGGAACCAATTTGCAGGAAGCAGGTATGCCGGTGGGCGTGTGCCCGGAACAGTGGATTTTGGAACATCCGGAAGTTCTGATTGAATTACAAAAAGCTTATGTAGAGGCGGGTACCGACATTTTGTATGCACCGACATTTTCTGCAAATAGACTAAAACTGCGGGAATATGGGCTGGAGGAACAGCTTGAGGAGATGAACCGGAGGCTGGTGGCAATGTCGAAGAAAGCGGTGGCAAATCGCAACGTATATGTTGCGGGAGATTTGACAATGACCGGGCAGCAGTTGTATCCAATCGGAGAGTTACAGTTTGAAGAACTGGTCGACATCTATAAAGAGCAGGCGGGCGCATTGCTGGATGCAGGCGTGGATTTATTCGTGGTGGAGACAATGATGAGTTTGCAGGAGTGTCGTGCGGCGGTTCTTGCAATCCGTGAACTTTGTGACTTGCCTGTTATGGTATCTTTGACTTATCAGACCGATGGACGAACACTATACGGAAGTACACCGGAAATTGCAACAGTTGTATTACAGGAGTTGGGAGTGGATGCTATCGGAATTAATTGCTCCACAGGACCGGAGGATATGATTGAGCCTGTGAGAAAGATGGCAGAGTACGCTACAATTCCGATTTTTGCAAAACCAAATGCAGGACTTCCGAGATTGGAAAATGGAAAAACAATATTTGATACTACACCGGAGGAGTTTGCGTTCTGTGGTAAAAAATTAGTGGAAGAGGGTGCTGCTTTAGTAGGTGGTTGTTGTGGAACAACAGTAGCACATATCAAGGCACTCGCAGAAGCGGTAGCGGATATACGGCCGGCAGTTTTGCGTACTGTGAAACGCCGTGTACTGACTTCGGAACGTGGCATGGCAGAGATTTTACCGGATGGCAAATTTATGGTAATAGGTGAGCGTATTAATCCGACCGGTAAAAAGAAATTGCAGGAGGAACTTCGGGAAGGAAATTTAAAAACGGTACGGGAAATGGCACTTGGACAGGAAGCAGATGGAGCGCAGATTTTAGATATCAATATGGGGATGAATGGCATTGACGAAAAACAGATGATGATAGATGCCATTTATGAAGTGACAGGGGCGGTGGATTGTCCGTTGTGTATTGATTCCAGTCATGTAGATATTATTGAGGCGGCGCTTCGTATTTATCCGGGGCGTGCGCTGATTAATTCTATTTCGATGGAACGTGAGAAGATGAGACCGCTTCTTGCTATTGCAAAAAAGTATGGTGCGATGTTTATTTTACTCCCGTTGTCAGATGAGGGACTTCCGGAATCAATAGAAGAAAAACACGAAATTATCGATAACATTATGTCTGCGGCATATGCAGAAGGATTGGCGAGAGAGGATGTATTAGTAGACGGTCTGGTAGCAACAGTCGGTGCTAATCCGAAAGCAGCATTGGAGTGTTATGAGACATTTGCTCACTGTAAAAACAAGTTGGGCGTGCCGACTGTGTGCGGACTTTCCAATATTTCTTTTGGTTTACCGGAGCGTGCTCATATTAACACAGCATTTTTGACGATGGCGATTGCAAACGGACTTACGATGGCAATTGCGAATCCGAGCCAGGAGCTTTTGATGAATGCGGCTTTTGCATCAGACTTGCTGATGGCAAAAGAGGGAAGCGATATTCGATATATCGAGCGCATGAATATGCTAAAAGACAAGTGTGAAAGTGCAGAGGTAGTAAATACGCCGGTTGCAAGCAGCACGGTTTATCAGGCTGTAGTGAAAGGAAATAAGGGAATAATCATTGAGGAGACGAAGAAACTGCTGGATGCAGGCGTGAAACCGGGAGCAGTTATTAATGAGCACTTAATCCCGGCAATTAACGAGGTGGGGGAACTCTTTGATAAACAGAAATATTTCCTGCCACAACTTATTGCCAGTGCGAATACTATGAAAATGTCTATCGAGTATTTGGAGCCGATGTTAGAACGTGGCGAAGGAACAGATAAAATGGCAACAATTGTGATTGCTACAGTAGAAGGCGACATTCATGATATCGGTAAAAATTTAGTGGCTTTAATGCTGAAAAATTATGGTTACAATGTAATTGACCTTGGGAAAGATGTTCCTGCAGACGTGATAGTAGACACTGCAATCAGGGAGAATGCGGCTGTGATTTCATTGTCTGCGCTTATGACAACAACGATGATGCGTATGAAAGATGTTGTGGAATTAGCAAAAGCTAAGAATTGTACAGCTAAGATTATCGTAGGCGGTGCGGCGATTACGGAAAGTTTTGCAGAAGAAATCGGTGCAGACGGCTATGGAAAAGATGCTGCGAGTGCAGTAAAAGTAGTGGAGAACTTATTAAAGTAATCAGAACAATGCGTGTTGAAATAATTTCATTTTAAGAGTGAAAACTTCTCACATTTTCACTTTACAACGTTAAAATGTGAGCTATAATGAAATGAAAAAGGTAATGGAGGAACATGGCATGAGCAGCGGGCTTGAAATCAGGTGGCATGGCAGAGGCGGACAGGGAGCAAAAACAGCAGCATTGTTATTAGCAGATGTGGCATTTAAGACGGGGCAATATGTACAGGGATTTCCGGAGTATGGACCGGAGCGAATGGGTGCACCGATTACGGCTTATAATCGCATCAGCAAAGAGGTAATTCGTGTACATTCCAATATTTATACACCGGATTTGGTGGTAGTTGTAGACGAGACATTATTGCATTCGGTTGATGTAACAGCCGGATTGAAAGCAGAAGGGGCAATTATTGTAAATACACCCAAAACGGCAGAGGAAATCAGACCACTTTTAAAAGGGTACAAAGGAAGTGTATTTACAGTAGATGCGAGAAGAATTTCTGTAGAAACACTGGGTAAGAACTTTCCGAATTCACCGATGCTTGCGGCAGCAGTTGCTGTCAGCGGTGTTATGAGCAAGGAAGAATTTTTAAAAGAAATGCAGGAGTCTTATCGGCATAAATTCGCTAAGAAGCCGGAAGTTATCGAAGGTAATATGAAAGCATTGACGGTGACACTCGATGCACTTGCACCGGCGCTTGCGGCAAATACATAGAAGCAACTATTGCGAGCAGATAGTAAAAAGTCGGTATATGAATAAAGGAAAAGAACAGGGATAGATATCATGAGAACAGATATTACAAAAATAAACGAACAGACTCCGCATCAGGATTTGACAGAAGGTTTAATGGTTTTCGCAGGTGGCACGACAAAATTTTTTAATACAGGCGAATGGAGGACGAATACTCCGGTGTTCCACGCAGATTTATGTAAGCAATGTCTGCTTTGTGCACCGGTTTGCCCGGACTCATCCATTCCGGTAGCAGATGGGAAACGTGGGGAGTTTGATTATGACCACTGTAAAGGATGTGGCATATGTGCCAAAGTTTGTCCTTTTAAAGCAATCGAAATGAAGGAGGGCAGATAAAATGGCAAAAAGAGAAAGAATGTCAGGAAACGAAGCTGTTGCATATGCAATCCGTCAGATTAATCCGGACGTAATGCCGGCATTCCCAATCACACCGTCTACCGAGATTCCGCAGATGGTATCTTCTTATATTGCAAATGGTGAGATGGACACGGAATTTATTCCGGTTGAGAGTGAACATTCGGCAATGAGCGCAGCGATTGGTGCAGAAGCAGCAGGAGCCCGAACATTGACGGCGACTTCATCTGCAGGTCTGGCATTGATGTGGGAAGAATTGCTCCTTGCAGCCTCCAATCGGATGCCGTTAGCGTTAGCATTGGTAAACCGTACATTGTCCGGACCAATTAACATTAACTGTGACCACACAGACGGTATGGGTGCCAGAGATACGGGATGGATTCAGATTTATTCAGAGAATAATCAGGAAGCATACGACAATTTTGTGCAGGCATACCCGATTGCAGAGAATAAAAAAGTACATATACCAATCATGATTTGTCAGGATGGTTTCATCACAAGCCATGCAGTAGAGAATATTGAATTATTAGAAGACGCAGATGTAAAAGAGTTTGTCGGCGAATATGAACCGGAAGAATTTTTATTGAATCCGGGCAAGCCAATTGCAGTTGGACCGTATGCTATTTCCAACTATGCAATGGAAGCAAGAAAAAATCAGGAAATTGCATTAGAAAATGCCAAAGAAGTGGTGCTGCAAGTGGCAGAAGAGTTTGCAAAGATTTCCGGTAGAAAATATGGTTTGTTCGAAGAATACAGAACAGAAGATGCAGATTACATTATGTTAATTATGGGTTCTGCAGCAGGAACTGCGAAACAGGCAGTAGATGATTTGCGGAGTCAGGGCAAAAAAGTGGGCGTTTTAAAACTACGTCTCTTCCGCCCGTTTCCGGCAGGGGAAATCGCAGAAGCCCTGAAAAATTGTAAAGCAGTAGCCATTATGGACCGTTGTGAGAGTTACAATGGCAATGGTGCAGCGCTTGGTAACGAAGTAACCTCAGCCCTTTTTAAGAATAAAGTTATGATTTCTGCAGTGAACTATATTTATGGTTTGGCAGGCAGGGATTTTACCGTGACAGATGTGTATCACATTTTTGAAGAGTTAGAACAGGCAGAACTGAACGGTACAGAGATTGAACAGTATCAGTATGTCGGATTAAGAAAATAATTTTTCGGTAAATAAGAGAGGGCAGGTAAGATGAGTAACTATAATTTAAAAGAGATGATGAATAAACCGGAGCGTTTGGCACCGGGACATCGTATGTGTGCCGGCTGTGGAGCTACAATTGGTGTCCGTGCGGTTTTACGTGCACTTCATGAGGGTGACCATGCCGTAATCGGCAATGCAACAGGATGTCTGGAGGTATCCTCCTTCACATACCCATACACAGCATGGGAAGATAGCTATATTCATAACGCATTTGAAAATGCAGGCGCAACCTTAAGCGGTGTGGAAACTGCTTATAAAGCATTGAAAAAACGTGGAAAAATACCGGAAGAGGTGAACTACAAATTTATTACATTTGGTGGTGACGGAGGTACATATGATATTGGCTTTCAATCACTTTCCGGTGCAATGGAACGTGGGCACGATATGGTTTATGTGTGTTATGATAATGGTGCTTACATGAATACCGGAATCCAACGTTCTTCAGCAACACCAATGTATGCAGATACGACTACAACACCGGTAGGCTCTCGGTCTACTGGTAAAATGCAGAACCGTAAGGATTTGGCAAGTATTATTGCAGACCATGATGTACCATACGTAGCGCAGACAACTTTCACAAGCGATTTCAAAGATTTGCATAGAAAAGCGGAAAAGGCCATCTATACAGAAGGTGCATGTTTTTTAAATATCATGACTCCGTGTCCGAGAGGTTGGCGTTATGAGACTTCTGAAATCATGAAAATCTGTAAATTGGCAGTAGATACTTGCTATTGGCCGATGTTTGAAGTGGAAAACGGAAAGTGGTCACTGACTTATGAACCAAAGAAAAAGCTTCCGATTGAAGAATTTTTAAAAGAACAGGGAAGGTTCAAACATCTTTTTGCAAAAGAGAATGAACATTTGTTGGAACAGTTCCAGCAGGAAGTTGACAGACGTTGGGAAGATTTACAGTTCAAGTGTTCCAGAGGATAAATAAGAATTAATAAATTTTTTGTTGACATTCTCCGGTTCGTTCGTTATAGTTAAGAAAACATATAAGCACAACTCATTAAGAGGGAGTAGTTTTAATGTGCCATCAACATTCGCGGTTAATTATTTAACTTGGTGACACATGCCGGATTTGGTTACGAGACTTTTGATGCATGATTTCATGCACCAAAAGTCTTTTTTTGTTCGATAGAAAATTACGTCCTATCGAATAAAAATGCTCCGCAAGGATGCGCACCTCGCGGACAAGAAAATAATCGCCGAGCGAATGGAATGTGAAATAGTTACTTGTTCTAAGTAATAGAAAAAGGAGAGAGTATGAAAGATTTTTATTTGCTTACAACAGAAGAGATTTTGGAACGATTTGCAGTGACGACAATGGGACATTCAAAAGAGAAGGCTGCAAGCATTTTAGAAGAGAAAGGACCGAACATATTACAGGAAGGAAAGAGAAAAAGTACACTGGAAGTATTTCTTGCCCAGTTTGCGGATTTATTAGTAATTATTTTGATTGTGGCAGCAATTATTTCTATGGTATCCGGTAATGTAGAGAGTACAATTGTTATTTTTGCAGTAATTTTAATGAATGCAATTTTAGGTACTGTTCAGCACAAAAAGGCGGAGAAATCATTGGATAGTTTAAAATCATTATCGTCTCCGAATGCCAAAGTGGTTCGTGATGGGCAGAAGATTGAGATTCCATCAAAAGAGGTTGTTCCGGGGGATATCGTATTATTGGAAGCCGGAGACATGGTAGTGGCAGATGGACGAATCATTGAGAATTTTTCTTTGCAGGTAAATGAAAGTTCATTGACAGGTGAATCTACCAATGTGGATAAACAAGCGGTTGATTTAACTGAAGAAGTGCCGTTAGGTGACCGTGTTAATATGGTGTACTCAAGCAGCTTGGTAACTTACGGTAGGGCAACAATTGTGATAACCGGTACCGGTATGGATACGGAAATCGGTAAAATCGCAGCATTAATGAATGCGACGAAAGAGAAAAAGACTCCGTTACAGATAAGTTTAGACCAGTTCAGCAGCCGTTTGGCAATGGTTATTATGGTTATATCTGTTATCGTATTTGGATTAAGTATTTATCGTGAAATGCCGGTATTAGATTCTTTAATGTTTGCAGTAGCGTTGGCAGTAGCCGCGATTCCGGAAGCATTGAGCTCTATCGTTACCATCGTTCAGGCTATGGGAACACAGAAAATGGCAAAAGAAAATGCGATTATCAAAGAATTGAAAGCAGTAGAAAGTTTAGGTTGTGTGTCAGTTATCTGTTCAGATAAAACAGGTACTTTAACCCAGAACAAAATGACTGTTCAGAATGTATATATAGATGGGCAGACGATTGTTCCGGCGCAATTAGATTTGAAAAATCAGTTACATCGTTATTTATTATATAATGCATTATTAACCAATGACTCTTCGATTGTAGATGGAAGAGGAATCGGTGATCCAACCGAGTATTGTCTGTTAGAGATGGTTCGTTCTATCGATTTAGACGAGGAAATCTTCCGTGAATTAATGCCGAGAATGGCAGAGATTCCATTTGATTCAGACAGAAAATTAATGTCTACCAAATATCAGCTTCATGGCGTGCCTACTGTTATGACAAAGGGGGCTCTTGATGTATTATTAGACAGAACAAGCCGTATTCGTACAAATGAGGGAATTCGCCCGATTACAGAAGAAGATAAGGAACAGATTCTCGCGAAAAACATGGAATTCTCAGAAAATGGTCTTCGTGTATTAGCATTTGCTTACAAGGAAACAGAGATTGACGCAAGTCTCAATTTAACAGATGAAGATGACTACATTTTTAGTGGTCTTATTTCTATGATGGACCCGCCAAGAGAAGAGTCTAAGGAAGCTGTTGCGGATGCAAAAAGAGCAGGAATTAAGCCGATTATGATTACAGGTGATCACAAGATTACAGCTACAGCCATTGCAAAACAGATTGGTATTTTTGAAGAGGGCGATATGGCTGTGACAGGTATGGAACTGGATGCGATGTCAGAAGAAGAATTAGCTGAAAAAATCGACCGTATCTCTGTATATGCCCGTGTATCTCCGGAGAATAAAATTCAAATTGTAAATGCATGGCAGAAAAAAGGTAATATTGTTGCCATGACCGGTGACGGTGTCAACGATGCACCGGCGTTAAAAAAAGCTGACATCGGTGTTGCGATGGGAATTACAGGAACTGAGGTTTCCAAAGATGCGGCGGCAATGATTTTGACAGACGATAACTTTGCAACAATTATCAAAGCAGTTACAAATGGTAGAAATGTATATCGTAACATTAAAAATGCAATTAAGTTCTTGTTGTCAGGTAATATGGCAGGAATTTTAGCAGTATTGTATACGTCTATTTTGGCATTACCGGTACCTTTTGCTCCGGTACACTTATTGTTTATGAATCTTTTGACAGATTCCCTTCCTGCAATTGCAATCGGTATGGAACCGGCAGAAGAAGGATTGTTGAATAAAAAACCAAGAAATCCAAAGGAAAGCATTTTAAATAAAGAATTTTTAATTCAGCTTTTGGTACAAGGTGGTTTGATTGCTGTTTGTACTATGACAGCATTCCATATGGGACTTAGTGCAGGAGATGAAGCATTAGCAAGTACTATGGCATTTGCGACACTTACTTTGGCACGT
This sequence comes from uncultured Roseburia sp., assembly GCA_964393475.1. GTDB lineage: Bacteria > Bacillota > Clostridia > Lachnospirales > Lachnospiraceae > Roseburia. Next base: position 11,842 of record CAYMTX010000063.1, read on the forward strand.
TTGTTCCATGGCTTTAACTGTAGAAGTGAACAGTCCATCTTTAAGATTGGTTTTAAGAGCAATATGGCGAGCGTTGGTGCATTCGCAGCTGGTATTGTATTCTTGTTGTTAGTATTGTTTGTACCATTCTTAAGCAGACTTTTTGCAGTGTCAGCACTTAGTATGGCTCAGGTTGGAACTATTTTCGGATTAGCAATTATTCCGACTGTAGTGATTCAGCTTGCCCGGGTAATAAGAAAACGATAGTTTTATATTCGTTCAAGGTTGAAACAAATTTTGGCTTCTGTTAGTAATGTATAATAGATGAACCGGCAGGTTCGCGTGATACAGACAGAAGCCGGAATCTGTTTGGAATAAGAAGTACGATCAAAAATTTTGAAAAAAATAAAAAAAGTTGTTGACATTTGTCCTTATGTGGTGTAATATAAACAAGTCGGTTGCGACAGCAACTACTAAATGGGATCATAGCTCAGCTGGGAGAGCATCTGCCTTACAAGCAGAGGGTCATAG
>CAYMTX010000064.1:0-12347 GCA_964393475.1 uncultured Roseburia sp.
TTAGTATGATGAACGAAAAAGACGGAGTAATCCGCGACGCCAGACAGCTTGGTGTACCAAAAATGTTACTTTTAGGTTTACAGCACATGTTTGCGATGTTTGGAGCTACTATTCTGGTTCCGATTCTCGTAAACAGCTATTTCGGAGAATATGTGCTCAGCGTACAGGTCACCTTAATCTGTGCCGGTCTCGGAACACTTTTCTTCCACTTTTGTACCAAATTTAAAATCCCTGCCTTCTTAGGCTCTTCTTTCGCTTTTCTCGGCGGCTTTGCCACAATTGCCGGCATGAACGAAGGAGAATTTGCCACAATGACAAATGCAGAAAAGCTTAGTTGTGCATGTGGTGGTATCGTAGTCGCAGGACTTTTCTATCTGGTACTTGCAGCGATTATTAAGTTAGTCGGTGTGAAAAAGGTAATGCGTTTCCTGCCGCCGGTTGTAACCGGACCAATTATCATCTGCATCGGTTTAAGTCTTGCCGGCTCTGCAATTAATAATGCTTCCACCAACTGGCTGCTTGCACTGATTGCTCTGGGTACTATTATTATTTTCAATATCTGGGGCAAGGGCATGTTTAAAATCATCCCGATTCTTATGGGTGTCGTTATCTCTTATGCTGCTGCACTGATTTTCAATGCACTCGGTATGACAAATGCAGACGGTTCCGCCATCCTTGATTTTACAAATATTGCTTCTTCCTCCTGGGTTGGCATTCCGGAATTTGCGCTTTGTAAATTCAATATTTCAGCAATTCTCGTAATGGCTCCGATTGCACTTGCCACCATGATGGAGCATATTGGTGATATTTCAGCAATCTCTGCTACGGTCGGCGAAAACTTTGTAGAAAACCCGGGACTTCACCGTACATTAATCGGTGATGGTCTTGCTACCTCTTTGTCCGCTTTTATCGGTGGTCCTGCCAATACAACTTACGGCGAAAACACCGGTGTATTAGAGTTAAGCCGTGTTCACGACCCAAAAGTTATCCGACTTGCAGCCGTGTATGCAATTATCTTAAGCTTTATTCCAAAGGTATCTGCAGTTATCGCTTCCATGCCTGCTGCCATCATTGGTGGTGTAAGTTTTATGCTTTACGGTATGATTTCTGCAATCGGTGTCCGTAACGTAGTCGAAAACCATGTTGATTTTACCAAATCGCGAAACCTGATTATCGCAGGTGTTATCTTTGTATGCGGTCTTGGTTTCTCTGACGGACTTACCTTTACTGTTGCAGGCACACCGATTACACTGACTTCGCTTGCCATCGCTGCTATTGCAGGTATTGTTTTAAATGCAATTTTGCCGGGAAATGATTATCACTTCGGACATATCAAAGCTGATGAACACAGAGGTGTAGATATGCGTCCAAATCTGCATGAAGATACAAGCTATGCAAACGAGGAAGCATAATTGTTATCTCTAAAAATTATATTGGGCTATAACTATATCCTACATAAAAATCCACTCTATTTGAGTGGATTTTTATTTTACGCTAACTTAATAACATCAGAACCGAAAGTTCTTATTCCTCTCACACAGAAGAATTTCTTTTTTGCGTCACTAATCCAATCTTTCCGATTCCACATTCCATATAAATATCACCGTCAATTGCCCCTTCCACTGACATTCTGCCAACACCGCATTCAAGTTCCGCCGTAGCGGCGCTCAGATTCCGGATGTCAGCTTTTCCTGCTCCAACTTCCAACTCAACTCCATTTTCTATCATAAGCACATCTGCATCTAATTTTCACGCTCCAATCTCCACTTTAGCACTGCCATAAACCGAAGATGTATTTTGCAATTTGGCTGTACCGGCCCCGACACAAGCTGTCTTACCTCTTCTGCCACAAATTCATCTCTTTTTTGCAATCTTTCCATCATTTTCTCCTCTTTATAATCCCATCATTCTAAATATAATGCACAACAATTTCACCGAAGTTTGCTTCTCCTTTTAATATAAGTCTGCAATGACCTGTTCCCTCGCATCTGCCTCTTTCCTGTATTCCTCCCAGGTTCTGCTGCAACTCGTTTATTACCTGCCACTCTTTTGGAATAAATAACTGAATTTCTCCAAAATTACACTCAACGACTGCGCTTGCTGTTTCTTCCTGAATCATCGCATTATCAAAATACACCGACATAGAGCCGAAATTATTTTCAAAACAGATGCACTCACCATTCAAATCATACTTCTGCTTCAAATGGGATGACTTTTTTTTAATCCCTTCAAAAAAATCCACACAAGAAGCAGTGTCAGCAAAATATGAAGCACACTAATATCCGGCAAAATCCAAATTCTACTGATAATCACATACACTGCTGCAAGGATAAAAGCAATCCCCAAAAAATCTTTCTGTTATTCTTACTCATTCTCATCTCTTTAACCTCTTTTCTTCTAATTTGCCAATCAACGATTTGTAATAATACCGCGATACATATACCTGCTTATGTGTACCTGCAAAAGCCACTACACTTGACGCAGTCAGATTACGATTAATGGAATAAATGTGTCTTGTATTTAAAATCGCAGACTTCGACACTCTCATAAAAAATCCGGGAAGTAAATCCTCCAACTCATACAATTTGTATTTAGTCTGATACACCTCTTTTTTGGTGTGTGCACAAACAACAGTTTCATCTGTTTCGAAAAACAAAATTTCATCCGGCGATAAGTAATACTCCGTATCCCCTTTGTAAAAAACAAACTTCTGCGAAGCATTCATCACTTCACTGACCGCTTTTTGTACCTTGACCACTTCGTCTTTAATCCCCGTGCAATGAATGACTACTTCGTCTTCTATTAAGTTTTCATCAATCTCAATTCTTATCTTCATTGCTTCCTCGTCTTCTGCTTTCTTGATAATGCAAGTATAAAAAAAGAACCATCCAATGTAAATAGTTACATCAAGTGGTTCTTTTTCAAAAGTAAGTGGTAAAAAAACTACCTTTTATAAATTCTTCAATACTTCAATCCCTTTTTCAAAATACAGATTCTCCATTTCAAAGAATCTGCCTTCATCCGCGCTCTGTGCATATGCCGGATCGATTGGCATCTTGCCCAATACTTTTATGCCAAGTTCTGTTGCGACCTCATCCACATGACTTTCGCCAAACACTTTTATCTCTTTACCACAATCTGGGCATTTCAGATAACTAAAGTTCTCTACCACACCAAGTACCGGAACATGCATCATCTCAGCCATGTTATAAGCCTTCTTCACAATCATCTGAACAAGCTCCTGCGGAGAAGTAACAATTACGATACCATCTACCGGAAGCGACTGGAATACAGTCAACGGAACATCGCCTGTTCCCGGAGGCATATCCACAAACAAATAATCGATATCACCCCATACCGTCTCATTCCAGAACTGCTTTACAACACCTGCCACTACCGGACCTCTCCAGATAACCGGTGCTTCCTCATCATCCAAAAGGAGATTGATAGACATAATCTTCGTTCCGTCCTCTGCTACCATCGGAACCATACCATCTTCCGTTCCATATACCTGTCCATGTACACCAAACATCTTAGGAATCGATGGACCTGTAATATCCGCATCCATAATACCGACTTTATAGCCGGCTTTGTTCATTGCACTCGCCAATGAAGCAGTTACAAAAGATTTTCCTACACCGCCTTTGCCACTGACAACACCTATTACTTTTTTAATATTAGACGCGGCATTCATCGGCTCTTTCGGAATCCCTGACGCCCCCTTCGCACTTGGGCATCCTTCGCAGCTTTCTCTGCTGCATCCTGCTGCACCGCTGCAGCTACTCTTATCTGCCATAATAACTTCCTCCACTTTATCCTCTAATAAAAAATATGATTTCCTATAATCGTACCATTGATACCCGGTATCACAGTACGGAAAAACAAACAGTTATTGGTAATATTGCCATTCAATACTTCTAATGCTGCCCGTTTGCAATCATCTACTACCCCGGCTTGTAAACGATACTCCAATCTGCCACTCGCTACCGGTGAAAACTGTTTTGGTGAATAAATAACTTCTGTAATTGTATTCGGAAACTTTGGATGCGCTACACGATTCATAACAACACTTCCTACTGCCAGCTTGCCTTCATATGGCTCGCCCCATGCTTCACACTGGATAATCGCAGCCAGAAGATAAGCCTCTCCTTCTGCAGGCGTATATGAGCCTGTCACCCAGCTTCCTCCCATTCCTTGAATCTCCTCCCAGAGTTTCAGGTCCTGTTCCAGCTTTTCAGCTTCTAATTTCCGTTCGATTTCTTCCCAACGCTTCAGTTCCTCTTCTAATTCCTTCTTTTCTTCTTCTGCACTGGCAATCACTTTCTTCGTATCTGATATATTCTTCTCAGTAGACGCAATTAAAGAATTTACCTGTAGACGCTTTTGCTCCATATCATCTTTTAATGCCAAAAGTTCCTGTTCTTCTTCCTCTAACAGTATCTTCTTTTGTTCTATTTCTTCTTGCAGTTGTTGAAACTCGTCCAACTTCTCTCTATCATACGAGTTAATACTTGCCACGTATTCGGTCTGATTCAAAAAAGCAGACATGGAATCCGACTCTAAAAACATAGTAAGCAGCGAAACATTTCCGTTCTCATACATAAACTGGATACGACGCTTCATATCCTCGTACTGCTTTTCCGAGCGTGCCTCTGCCGCTCTCAGATCTTCTGTCGCAACGTCTATCTCTTCTTGCTTTTCTGTAATATCTTCTTCCAGTTCACCAAGTTCACTCGTCAAAGACTTCAGATTCTTATTCAAATCTTTCAAATCACCTTCAAGCTCATTCTTCTTATCGTTGTGCTTGCCCAGTTCTTTTTCCGCCTCGTCTACCTTCTGCTGTATGTTATTCACTTGGTCCTTGGCATCCTGAATATCTTCCTTTGTAACTGTCGCATAAACAGTTGTTGCAGATAAACAGGTCAACACTAATAGCGAAGCCATGATTCGCTTCAAATGTATTTTTTTCATTTACAATCCTCTTTCGCCTACACTAACCCAAATTAACATATTTATTTTAACAGATTCCCACTGTTCTTTCAACTTGTATTAGGTATGTGTCACAAATAAACTATCGGAAAATACTGGAATTGTCTTCTATTTCTCTATATACGAATTATCTTTCACCATATTCCTGGCCTCTCTGGGCGTACATCCATAATGTTCTTTAAATGTGCGGTAAAAAAGTTTTTGATTTAAAAACCCATGTCGTTCGATAATTTCCTGAATACTATCCTCCGTATGCAGAATATCCTGATAAATATGATTTACACGTACCTGATTCACGTATTTCACAAAAGAAATCCCCATATTCTGCGCAAAAAAACGGCAAAAATATTCCCTATTCAACCCCAATTCATCGGCTGCATCCTGTAAGTTTATCTCTTCTTTATACTTATGTTCTACATAATCACAAACCTGCTCCAAACGTCCTACATTACTTAAACGAACATAACCGGAAGCCGGAATTACCGGTTCGCTAAAATGCTCTATCAGCTCTGCCAAAACCTCCAAAATAAGAGAATTACTCCTAAGTTGATATGTCTTTTGCTGATTTACATAAAGCACCGTTAGTTCTTTCAACATAGAACAAATACGCGAATACGACTCTGTCTGTTCTTCTGTCAAGTACTTTCCGGAACACCGAAAGCTCATCAACGTCTGATTTGGCAAAAACCGGTTCAATAAACTTCTCGAAATATGAATACAAATCCCCATGGTCTGCGGCAAAGCATAAAGCACTTCGTGAATCTTCGAATAATCTATTACAATCGCTTCCAGTGGCTTTAACTCGTATCGTTCTCTATCCATATTTACCGTAGCATGTCCGTTCAATATATAAAGTATCTCCATTTCCCGATGCCAGTGATAAGGCGAATTATGGTGCATTGTAACGAAACGTATATCAAATCCCACATCTTTTTCCAGTTCCACATTTTCATAACTATTTTTCGTTTCTGACATACTTCTCCCCTTTGCCGAACCTTTATATCTTCCGAACTCGTATTCATTATATTCTATCTTCTGTTTATTTTCAATTTATAAAGTCAATATTGCCCAACTTTTTGTTAATAATACATCTAATATTCCAAACAAAAAATATGTATTATAACATTTGTCAAGCAGACATAAACAAATGCTAAAAATAAAAACAGCCGATTTTAAGGAGGAATATATTATGTTAAACAGAGTAAAAAATTATTTTAAAAATAACATGGAGTCTATCGCAATGGGATTAGCAGTTTTATCAGGTAATGACTTCTATCCTTACATTCAGTAATCTCCATAAAGCAAAGAAAAGACTTCTCTTTTCATGCATCCGCATAACAAGGTCTTTTCTTAAAAATATGCGCCGTCTGGCACACATAAAAAAGGTGTATCGAAGTAATCAATTAAGACTACATATCACTTCTGATACACCTTTTTTATGTTCATTTCGAAAACTTTTTCACTTACAGATTCTACTTTTCTTCTTCCTCTTCGTCTTTTGCCCAACCATAAGCATACTTCACAGCCTTATTCCATCCTTTGCGCTTCTTTGCACGCTCATCTTCAGGCATCTTTGCATAGAAGATATTATCTATTTTTTGGTTATTCATAACATCTTTTTTGTCTTTCCAATAACCAACTGCAAGCCCTGCCAAATATGCTGCTCCCATAGCAGTAGTCTCTACGCACTGTGGACGCACAACCGGAGCGCCTATCATATCGCTCTGAAACTGCATCAGGAAATTATTAGCACTGGCACCACCATCTACTTTTAACGACGATAATTCTACTCCGGCATCTGCTCTCATAGCATCAATAACGTCACATACCTGATATGCGATTGATTCTAAGGTTGCCCTGATAATGTGATATTTATTCGTACCTCTGGTCAATCCAACAATCGTACCTCGCGCATACTGGTCCCAATGCGGTGCACCAAGTCCCGTGAATGCCGGAACTACATAACAACCATGTGTACCGTGCACTTTTTTTGCCATATATTCAGAATCTTCAGAAGAATCAATTAATTTCATATTATCACGTAACCACTGAATCGATGCTCCTGCCACAAAAATAGAGCCTTCCAATGCATAATTTACTTTACCGTCCAACCCCCATGCAATGGTAGTAACCAGACCATTTTTTGAAAACACAGGTTTCTCTCCCGTATTCATCAACAAAAAGCAGCCTGTGCCATATGTATTCTTTGCCTCACCTGCCTCAAAACAGGTCTGACCAAATAATGCTGCCTGCTGGTCACCTGCCGCACCTGCAATCGCAATCTTATCCCCGAGAAATGACGGATCTGTATAACCATACACCTGGCTGGATGGCACAACCTTCGGAAGCATACTTTCCGGAATATTCAACTCTGTCAAAATCTCCTTATCCCAGCACAAATCATTAATATTAAAAAGCATCGTTCTGGAAGCATTCGAGTAATCCGTTACATGTACTTCGCCCTTAGTAAATTTCCAGATAATCCATGTCTCTACGGTACCAAATAACAATCTGCCTTCCTCTGCCAATTTTCTGGCTCCCGGCACATTGTCTAATATCCATTTCACCTTGGTTCCTGAGAAATAAGCGTCAATAATAAGTCCTGTCTTCTGACGATATGCTTCTTCTAACCCCTTTGCCTTCAAAGCATCCGCCATCTCGGATGTACGACGGCACTGCCATACGATTGCCCTATACACAGGCTCACCGGTGACTTTATCCCATACAATTGCAGTCTCACGCTGATTTGTAATGCCAATTGCCGCAATGTCCGCCGCGCTCGCTCCAATCATATTCATCGCTTCTACTGTTACACCAAGCATGGTAGACCAGATTTCATTCGCATCATGTTCTACCCAGCCCGGATTCGGAAAATACTGTCTGAACTCTTTCTGTGCCATAGAACAGACTTCCCCAGCCTGATTAAATAAAATACAACGGTTGCTGGTTGTCCCCGCATCCAACGCCATTACATATTTTGCCATATCCCCGTCTCCTATAATTCAACAATGAATGCTTCTACTAATCTTGCACAATGTTCAGCCGCTTTACGTTCAAATGTTGGGTAATCCATTTCTGCTGAATCGTCTGCCTTATCCGAAATTGCACGCAAAATTACGAATGGTACACCATTTAAATATGCTGCCTGCCCAATTGCGGCACCTTCCATCTCTGTACAAAGTCCATGGAAATTATCCGAGATACGCTGTTTCACTACTTTGTCTGCAACAAACTGGTCACCACTCACAATAAGACCGGAAAACACTTTAATGTCTGTATTGACTTTTTCACACACAGCCTTCGCTAATACCCCCATTTTTTCGTCAGCCGGAAATGCCAATGTTCCAATCTGCGGAATCTCCCCTAAACGATAACCAAAATTAGTAGCATCTACATCATGCTGCAATACCTCTGTAGACACTACAATGTCTCCTATATCAATGGCTGCATCCAAAGAGCCTGCTATACCCGTATTAATAATATGCGTAACATCAAACAAATCTGATAAAATCTGTGCACACATACCGGCATTTACTTTCCCAATACCGCTTCGCACTACAACTACCTCTACGCCGTTCAATACACCTTCAAAAAACTCCATACGTGCTTTCGTGGTAGTAGACTTCACGTCCATTTTAGACTTTAAAGTTTCCACTTCCAATTCCATCGCTCCAATAATTCCGACTTTTTTCATGTCTCCTCACCTTCCTCCGCGCCCGGGCGGTATCACTTTTCGATTAATAGCATACATTTTCAGTAAATATTCAATTTTAATATTACTTCACACGAATCACCTGTATCACACTGGATAGCCTTGCTGCTCTCGTCTCAAATTCTGCTTCTGACATAATATCCGTCACAAAGCCAACCTCATTCGAAACACCCTCTACTGTCATAAAGTTCACCTGACCAAAGACGCTGTTCACCTCATCTGCAGATGCACTGGTGCGTACAAAGAATTTATGGTCAAAATCTTTGAAATCTACCAATTCTAATTTTTCCTGTTTCCATTCAATCGGAATGTGTTTGTGCGGATGCTTTGCCATCTCTACGATATCCGCAACAACAGCACTTGCCGTCGGAAGTTTTCCTGCTCCGCTGCCATAAAACATTGCATCGCCAAGAACATTACCTCGTACAAAGATTGCATTATAGACGCCGTTTACACTGTATAACGGATGCTCAGGTGACAATAAAAATGGTGCAACCATTGCCGCATAACCATCCCCTACTTTCTTGCTGGTAGCAAGAAGCTTAATATCACGCCCCATCGTTTTTGCATATTTAATATCCGTACTTGTAATATGCGAAATACCCTCTGTATGAATATCCTCAAAATCGACCTGCTGACCACAGATTAAAGACGTTAAAATTGCAATCTTTCTGCCTGCATCATAACCTTCAATATCCGCTGTCGGGTCTTTTTCTGCGTAGCCTTTTAACTGCGCATCCTTTAAAACATCAGCGAAATCCACACCTTTCTCAGTCATCTCGGTCATCATATAGTTAGTAGTTCCGTTAATGATACCGGTAATTTCTTCAATCACATCTGCTGTCAGACAATTTTTAAGCGGACGTATAATCGGAATACCGCCGCCTACACTGGCTTCAAACTGGAAATTTACGCTATTTGCCTTGGCAACCTCTAATAACTCGGCACCTTTTTCAGCAACCAGTGCTTTGTTAGATGTAGCAACATCTTTTCCGGCTTCCAACATTGCTTTTACAAAAGTGTATGCCGGTTCCACACCGCCCATTGTCTCTACAACAATAGAAACTTCCGGATCATTGACAATTGTTTTATAATCATGAACAACTTTTTTCTGAATTGGATGCCCTTCGAAATCACGCAAATCCAACACATATTTCACTTCGATGTTATCTCCCACACGTTTTGCGATGCTTTCTTTATTGATAGAAAGAACCTCTACCACCCCGGAACCGATAGTTCCAAAGCCCATTACTGCTACCTTAATCATATCCCTACCAACCTTTCGAACTATTCTTTTCCAAGTACTTTCACATAATGAACACCTGCTTCAGACTCAATGCTATTAACAATCTCTTCCAGTTCTCCGGACTCCGGAAGAAGATCCGCACTCAATGTCAGTGATGAGATTCCATTGATTGGAATACTCTGATGTATCGTCAATACGTTCACTTTATGATCTGCCAGAACACGCGATACCACGGATAAAATGCCCGGCTTATCATCCAACTGCATCACCATAGTAACGGTTTTCCCCTTTTGCGTCTCGTGATACGGGAAAATATCATCTTTATATTTATAAAAAGAACTTCTGCTAATCCCTACCATTTCCGTAGCTTCCTGCACCGATGTAATCTTACCGGAATCCAAGAGTCTCTTTGCTTCGATTACTTTCAACAACACTTCCGGTACTGCTTTTTCTTTCAGTACATAATACTGACTCTTCGTTGTCATAGAATCTTTTCTCCTCCGTTTTTCAATGCGGTTAAAACCTCATTAGTGTTTTTCTACCACTTACATTTGTTCTCATACGGAAGATGTTATCACAAAGTGCAGTACAAAGCAATAACTTTTAAAATAGATTTTTAGAATTTCCTTCCACCGCCACCATGGCTTCGTCCGCTACTACTACGATGCGTTGAACTACGTCCGCTTCCGCTGTGGTGACTTCCACCACTTCTGCCACTGTCGGTCTGAATTCGATGATGTGTTGTATGTGCACGGATGAAACGGTCCTCCTGCTCTGTAAGCTTCATTTTTCCGTATTTCATGTATGGGTACTCATAACGTCCCCCTTTCAGACTATAGCTCTTTTTTACACCAATAAAAATTGCCAGCCCCACACCGGCTGCCAGGAGAAATATCGGCAAAATTTCCATCCAAGTCAATGCATGATATGCAGAAATACTTCCTGTGTCCACATCATAATTATACTGCTCCTTTAAAATCCCCTCATCATAATAGTACTCTGCTTTCCCAATCATGGCTGACAGACCACCGGCATATTCACCATTACTTATATAAGAATACCCTGCATCAATAACACGTTCTATCCGCTCATCTGTAAGATAGCGAATTGCCTTTCCCTGCGTGGAAATATAGATTTCACGATTATCCATATCAATCAAAACAAGAAAACCATCTGCACTTTCCGCAGTTCTTTCATCATAAAAATCATCCGCATATTCCATTGCCGTCTTTCCTTGGGCATCCGCTGTAGTGACTGCAAAAATATCCCACCCGGTTCTATCTTCCAGATTTGTAATCTGCATTGTCAATGCTGTGATTTCCTCATCATACATAAGTCCGGCATCATCAAAAACCACTGTACCTTCTGTCTGGCTATTTTCCGTTGCATGTACAATGGTCGGAACAGTCAACACTATACTTAAAATAGTCATTGCAATTATTTTTTTCCACATTTTCATCATAACAAGAATCCTCCCAGCAAGCCAAGAAGAAAGATAGCTATAGATACTCCACAGCTCACCATCGCCAGTTTCTTGTTATCCACCGGCAATTCGCCACACACTTCTCCAGTTTGACCATTCATAGAATAAAAGTAAATCTTACCATTTCTTCCCTTATATGTAATTGTCCATATCGGAAGCAGACAGTACTTCCACTCTTCTCCTTCAAAACAAGTTTGAGACTTCTCGAGATTAACCGCACTGTAATGAATAGTGTCTTTTACCATGTTAAACGCGTAGCTCTTTGCCATAGTCTGCATCTGATGTTCTAAGCTTTCTCTTTCAATATCGCGTTTTTCTGCCAAAAAACCGGAAAGAAAACCCATATTAAAATCCTGCATTTTTTCGAAGTTATATGGCATAACACCTCGAGCTAATTCTGCGTTTGCTTTTTGCAAGGCATTTTCCGTTAAATTCGTCAAAGATACCTTACCCGTTCTGCCAACATGATAATATTTCGTCTCTGTATAACGTGTGTTACCCGCTGTCCAGCTACGCACATTTCGCGCCTCGCCATGCATCGTGCTTTCTAAATCTGCACTATAATTCCAATACGGAAAATATACACCCGCAATACGCTCTATCTGTTGCTTATTAAAAAATGCCTTTGGCACAAACTTTTTCCTGCCTGCATACTCCAGAAATTTTTTCACTGCCTGCTCTTTTGTAATTTCGAATGGAATGATTTTATCCGGCAAAAATTCTCCCGACAATCTTCCACCTAAAATAACCGGATTATGACAATAATAACAAAATGTCGCTGCCGTAGTTGTATCTGTAATAATTTCTGCACCGCAGCTTGGGCATGTGTAGATCACTGCATCAGAATCTGCCTCTCTCTCTCCCTGCTCTCCCATATAACCGGAAGAAGCACCAAGATTCTTCTCGGTGCTTTCCTC
>CAYMTX010000065.1:0-12245 GCA_964393475.1 uncultured Roseburia sp.
GTAGAAGGAGATTTCCCGAAATATGGTAACGATGATGACCGTGTAGATGAAATTGCAAAAGAAGTACTTCACACATTCATCGGTTATATCAAAGGTAACCATACTTACCGTGGTGGTATCCAGACAACATCTATTCTTACAATTACATCAAATGTATCTTATGGTAAGAATACAGGTGCAACACCGGACGGAAGAAAGAAAGGTGTAGCATTTGCTCCGGGTGCAAACCCAATGCATGGTCGTGATACAAACGGTGCAATCGCATCATTGGCTTCTGTAGCAAAAATGCCATTTGCAGATTCACAGGATGGTATTTCAAATACATTTACAATCGTTCCTGATGCATTAGGAAAAGATAGCGAATCACAGGAGAATAACTTAATTTCAATCCTTGATGGTTATGCAAAACAGGGTGGTCACCACTTAAATGTAAACGTATTAAACAGAGAGACTTTATTAGATGCTCAGCAGCATCCTGAAAAATATCCGCAGCTTACAATCCGTGTATCCGGATATGCTGTAAACTTCATTAAGCTTACAAAAGAGCAGCAGGATGAAGTAATTGCAAGAACATTCCACGAACTGATGTAGTGAAAACAGTGAGGAAAATAAAAGCAGCCTGCATGCTTGCATGCAAGGCTGCTTTTATTTGACGAACGTCCAGTATGAGCAGCGAAGCGGTATGCCGCGAAGCTGCGAATAGTGGCGGCTGCGGGAGCTTTAAAGAAGCGGAGCAGTCGGTTTTCACGTATTTTCGCAAGAGTGCGAATACTGGCGACTGCGGGAGCTTTAAAGAAGCGGAGCAGTCGGTTTTCACGTATTTTCGCAAGAGTGCGAATAGTGGCGACTGCGGGAGCTTTAAAGAAACGAAGCAGCCGTTTTCGTTATAAGGAGAAAATTATTTGACGAACGTCCAGTATGAGAAAGGGAGAGTTATATGGGATATATTCATTCAATTGAGAGTTTTGGCAGTGTAGACGGACCGGGGGTACGTTTTGTCGTATTTTTTCAGGGGTGTCCGATGCGTTGTGCCTACTGTCATAATCCTGACACATGGGAAATGACAGATGGAAAAGAAATGAGCGCAGATGAAATTTTGCAGAAAATGCTTCGTAACAGAGCTTTTTATGATAAAGGCGGTATTACAGCTACCGGTGGCGAACCGATGATGCAGATGGATTTTCTGATTGAACTTTTTACAAAAGCAAAGGCAGAGGGGATTCATACTTGTTTAGATACATCAGGTATCATGTTTACCGGATTAAAGGAAGATGGTACACCTGTAAATGAGAAGATAGCAGAATTAATGAAAGTAACTGATCTTGTGATGCTTGATATTAAGCATATGGATGAGGTGGCACATAAAGATTTGACAGCGCAGTCGAATAAGCATATTTTAGAATTTGCACACTATCTGGATGCAATTGGAAAATCAGTCTGGATTCGTCATGTAGTAGTACCGGGGATTACTTTACAGGAAGAGGAGCTTGCTGAATTGGGACGCTTTTTGTCAACGCTTCATAATGTTGAAAAACTGGAAGTACTCCGCTATCATGCACTCGGTAAAGTGAAATACGAGAATCTTGGTATGGATTACCGTTTAAAAGACACACCGCAGCTTACAAAAGACGAAGCTGCATGGGCAGAAGCGGTTATTAGAAAACATTGGAAATGTTAGAAAGTGATATTGCGTTTCCAAGATATAAAAGAACGGAAGTTGCTTAACTAAAAAATTCATTTTCGGCATATAGAAAATGAATATTTTATGCTGGGAATTGTTCCAGCCTTATCAAAGTCCATAGAAAAATTCTTTATACAACTAATTCAAAGTTATTGAAGAAACCACTTCAAAATACAATCCATATTTGCTATAATAAAGCTAGTGCCTATTTTTGGTAAAAGACAACATCATACAAAGGAGAATAGAATAATGAAGAAAAAGAAATTTGGTGTGCGTTCTAAATTATTAGTATTTATTTTACCAATTGTTATAGTAGGGTTTCTTGTATTGATTCTGATTGCCAATTCATCTTCCAGAAACAGTCTGGCAGAGAAAACGGCAGATTTGCTGGAAGCAGAAGCAGAGACCGGAGTAAATGCAATTACGACATGGCAGAGTGAGAACTTAAGCCTTTTTGACACGGTAGTAGATACAATGATTAATCTGCGTATGACAGATGAAGAAATCATCAATTATGAGAGTTTTTATCTCGGTACTTATGAAGATTTCCCGAATGGCTTCTATACAACCTACAGTAATGGCGTTGTATTAGATGCTTCAGGATGGCAGCCGGAAGGCGATGCGACACAGGGTGCGTGGTATATAGCAGGTGTCAATCATGATACAATGACATTCGGAGAGCCATATATTGATTCCCTTACCAACTCTTATATTGTAACTGCAAGCCGCTGGATTAAAAATTTGAACGGAAAAGGTGCCGTAGTAGCAGTGGATGTCGGACTTGATATCCTTTCAGAAGTAGTGGGAAGTCTTGATGTAGTAGGTAACGGAGATAGCTTTATTATCGAAGGAAATACAGGTGTCATGCTTGCTCATGAGGATACTTCTTTAATCGGATTAAGTTTGTCCGAAATCGGGGGATTCCTTCTATAAAAATGTGTATCAGGAAATTGCATCAGGCAATTTTACAACCGCAAGCTATGAGTCAAATGACGGTACTTATATGGTTAGTGCAAGACAGATAAGCGGTACTGACTGGTATCTGGTGACACGTGCACTGGAAGATGTAATATACGAAGATGTATACGAAATTAGTATGATTTTAATGGGTGTAGGAACGATTGTTCTTCTAGTGATTGCTCTGACATTGATTGTTATTATCAGCAAGATAACCAATCCTATAGCGAAACTGACAAATACAATCCTTGCAGTTACAGATGGTGATTTCACTACTACTGTAGAGGTAAAGGGAAGTGATGAATTAGCTGTTATGGCGGCAAGTATGCAGGAATTTTTAAGTGTAATGAGAGAAACGCTTGGTTCTATTATCCGAATTTCAGATAAGGTAGATGCGCAGGCGAAAAACAGCAACACAATTTCTGGAGAATTGCATGAATCAGCAAACGGGCAGGCGGAAGCTATGAATCAGATGCGTCAGAATCTGGAAGAATTAGTAGATTCGATTGGAGTCATTGCGGAGAATGCGACTAAACTTGCGAGTGTAGTGTCGGAAACGAGTGAAGCAGGTGGTCAGGCACTTGGTAATATCGAAGAAACCATGAAAGAAGCAGCCGGTGGACGTACAAGTATGCAATCGGTGACAGAATCAATGGATGAAATGAAAAATGGTATGCAGGTGTTGGAAAAATCGATTACAGATGTTGGAACTGCGGCAGTTAAGATTAATGAAATTACAGCGGCTATCCGTGACATTGCAGATGAAACGAACCTGTTAGCATTAAATGCAAGTATTGAGGCAGCCAGAGCAGGTGAAGCCGGAAGAGGATTTTCGGTTGTTGCTACACAGATTAAGAAATTGGCAGAGACTTCCGGTGAAGCGGCCGACGAGATTTCACAGTTGATTGATTCGGTGACAAGATTGATTAATATGACTGTAGAACAGAGCTATAAGAGCACAGAACAGATTAATTCAAGTGCAGAGTTGGTATATGCGGCATCCGAGCAGCTTAATACTATCTTTGAGAGTATCGAGAAGACAAATGGCATTATCAATGAGATGATTAAGAGTGTCTACGATGCAAGTGATGTGGCAAGCAACATGGCGGCGATTACAGAAGAACAGTCTGCGTCAGCAGAAGAAATCGAAGCGACAGCAGTAAGCATACAGGAGCTTTCAGATACGGTACTGGATAACAGTGCAAATGTACAGAGAGATTCTACAGAACTTGCAGAAACGGCAGAGACATTAAAGAAACATATTTCTAAATTTACAATTGCGTAAAAAGAGTTGCGGTGTGATATAGGTATATTGCACCGCAACTTTTTTATGCAATAGGAAATGGCGTCACAGATGTGCTACCTTTGCACAAATTCTGGCTGAATTAAAAATTAAAAGAATATTTTGAAAAATTTAAAGATTTTGCTTAGCGTTTCTTAAGAAAAGAACATTATACTTTTTGATGTAAATTGTTAAAACAGTGGAAAAGCTAGGAGATGAAAAATGAGCAGTAAACAATTAAAGAAAAAAGGTAGCAAAAAACAACAGAAAAAAATAATGTTAGTTGTAGCGGAACTTTTTGTATTGTTAATTTTGGCAGTTGCTTTATATGGGGTGTCAAAACTGAACCGGATACAGAGGCCGGATGATAATGTAATGGATAAGGTGCAGGTGAATGAGGATATTGACAAAAGTGTACAGGAGGTAACAGAGGAGTTCAGGACAATTGCAGTGTTTGGACTGGATAACCGTTCCAATGGAAAACTGACTTCCGGGAACAGTGATGTGATTATACTTGTCACTATCGATAATCATACGCATGAAGTGAAAGTGTGTTCTGTTTACCGTGATACTTATCTGGACACCGGTGACGGAAAATACAGAAAATGTAATGCTGCATTTGCAAAAGGAGGTCCGCAACAAGCCATATCAATGCTGAACAAAAATCTGGATTTGAATATCAGTGATTATGTGACAGTGGATTTCAATGCAGTAGTAGAGTGCATCAATCTGCTTGGCGGTGTAGAATTGACGATTACAGACGAAGAGGCACATTACATGATTGGCTATGTAAAGGAGCTGAATGAGCTGACCGGAAATAAATCCGTTGTGCCGGAGGCGGGAGGTACGTATCTTCTGGATGGTGTGCAGGCAACGGCATATGCCCGTGTACGTTATACAGCGGGAAACGATTATAAAAGAGCGGAACGCCAGCGGACAGTCATTGCAAAGATGATTGAAAAGGTGCAGAGTTCTGATTTAAAAACATTAAATTCGATGATAAATGTAATGTTTTCGGATATTGAAACAAGCTTTAGCAATAAAGAGTTGATAGAACTTGCGGCAAAGGTATTTGATTATGAACTGAGTGGAAGTGTCGGTTTTCCATTTACCAAAATAGAAGCGGATTTAGGGTCCAAGGGACTTGTTGTTGCACCGGATACATTGGAAGCTAATGTGAAAGAACTTCACAAATTTTTGTATAATAATGAAAATTATACACCATCTTCCACGGTAAAGGCGAACAGTCTTAAGATTGAACAGGATGTTACATTCTAGAGGTACATGCAAGCTTTTTTGTCACGTTATTATTTTTTCGCGAATTATGCCGATATATGAAATTAGAATGGATATGTAATTAGGAAGGAACTGAATCATTACGAACGGATAGGTTGGGTATAGATTTATCAGCAGTCAGCAGGATGTGCGGGAGGTATAGTTATGTCAGTAACAATTCAGGCAAACATGGCGAATTATATAGAGAACGGAAACTTCTTTACGCAGAAGACAGAAAACGGGGAAGGCAGGAAGAGTTATTTTGCAGGAAATACGAACCTTGCGAGCGACCCTATATCCCAAAAGCGGAAAGAGGCGCAGGAAAAGGCATGGAAGGTAGTCAGTGATGCATGGGAGGTAGACAAATCTATTGATAAGAGTGTCGAAGACAGACAGAATCACTATAATGAGATGCTTGCGATAAAAGAAGAAGCGCAGGCTTACATCAAAGATATCAATGACCAGATTGACGGACTGAAAGAAGAGTATGGTATCACGGAAGACATGACAGTAAAAGACTGGCCGGATGAGTATAAGCAGAGATATGTGGAATTAAATAAACAGGCAAGTGCTTTCAAAGTGCAGATATATGATGCGGACAAGCTGATGAAGGATGATATTGCAGATATCAAAGCGATTGCGCAGGAGCGACTGAAATCAAACCCAATGCTGGATGCACAGAAGACGGCGGAGGATATTGAGGCGGCGGCAAATGATGAGATTATCAATATGGCAATGCAGCAGGCAAAAGACTACATTGATGAGAAATTAGAAGAGACAGAAGAAAAAGCCGAAGAAAAAGCCGAGCAGGAAGAGGCAGAAGAAGAGAAGCTTGAAAATATCAGAGAAGAGAAAGCTTTGCAGGAAGCGTTGATTGCGGGTACGAAAGAAGCAGTGGAAGAAGCCGAAGCCAGAAGACGTGAGAATCAGGCAGATGATTTGGAGCTTCCGTTAGATGATTTAGTTAAGCTGACACAGGGGAATACGGCAACAAGTCAGGCGCAGGCGGCATTGAACGAAATTAAAAACAGCATGAATCTGTTGGAAGCAGATTTAAAAGGAATAGAGATAGACAAAGAAATCTAGTCCGGAAATTTTGTAAAGAGTTAACAGACAGAACGGATGGCAGATATGAAAGGTCGGGTTTTCTTTTTAGGAAGAAAATCCGACTTTTTTACAGTCCCTTTTGTTGACACCCCCTGACACACAAGTTATACTTAAGGAATGTAAAAGGTTGCTGAAAATAGCAGGAAAACATCTGGCGGAAAGGCAGGATTATAATGAAAAAAGCATTGGTATTACAGACGGATTTTGGTAATTGTGATGGTGCAGTCAGTGCCATGTACGGTGTAGCATATAGTGTAGATGAGGAATTGAGAGTGGCAGATTTGACCCATGAGATTCCGCAGTATGATATCTGGGAGGCTTCTTACCGTCTTATTCAGACTGTAGCTTACTGGCCGGCAGGTACTGTATTTGTAAGTGTGGTAGATCCGGGAGTAGGTTCGACAAGAAGAAGTATTGCTATTGAGACAATGACAGGACAGTATGTCATCACACCGGATAACGGTTCGTTGACGCATATTAAGAAAATGATTGGCATTAAAGGAGCCAGAATTATTGATGAAGAAGTAAATCGTCTTCCAAATTCAGGAGAAAGCTATACTTTCCATGGAAGAGATGTTTATGTATATACAGGAGCGCGTCTTGCAGCAGGTATCATTGATTTTGCAGGTGTAGGACCGGAAGTGGACGTAGAGAGTGTCATTGAACTTCCAACGATACCGGCAGAATATGATGGCGAGAAGGTGAAAGGAACGATTGACGTATTAGATGTACGTTTCGGAAGTCTCTGGACAAATATCAGCAGGGAAACTTTTTTGAAAATGGGCTTAAAACATGGTGACCGTGTAGAAATCGAGATTCAGAATGAGACACGTATTGTTTATAAAAATATTCTTACCTATGCAAAGAGTTTTGCGGATGTATATGTGGGTGAACCGTTATTGTATGTGAACAGTCTGGACTGCATGGCTGTTGCGATTAATCAGGGTAGTTTCGCCAGAGCATACAATATCGGAACCGGTACGAATTGGAAGTTAAGTATCCGCAAAGCACCGAGAATCATTTACGAATAGAAGGAGTTTTAAATGGAAAAGAAACCAGTGATACAATTTGAAAATTTTGGTTTCCAATATTTTAGTCAGGCGGCACCAACACTGCATGATATTAATCTCACCATTTACGAAGGGGAGAAAGTATTAATTGTTGGACCGAGCGGCAGTGGTAAAAGTACGATTGGTAATTGTTTAAATGGTCTGATTCCTTTTGCATACAAAGGAGAGATTACCGGAAGTCTTAAGATAGCGGGAATTGAGACTGCAAAAAGCAGTATTTTTGAATTGTCTAAGGAAGTTGGAACGGTTTTGCAGGATGCGGACGGACAGTTTATTGGTTTAACCGTCGGAGAAGATATTGCATTTGCATTGGAAAATGACTGTACAGAAGTAGGCGAAATGCGTGAAACCGTGCAAAAGGTTGCGGACATCGTAGATATGGGTAAACTTTTAAAATCTTCCCCGTTTGAATTGTCGGGTGGACAAAAGCAACGAGTTTCCTTTGCAGGTGTTATGGTAAATGATGCGAAGATTCTACTGTTTGATGAACCACTTGCAAATTTGGACCCGGCAACCGGTAAAACGGCAATTGATTTGATTGATAAAGTATGGCGGGAGACGAACAGAACGGTAGTGATTATCGAACACCGTCTGGAAGATGTGTTGTATCGTGATGTGGACCGGATTATCGTAGTCAGTCAGGGGCGCATAGTTGCTGATATGTCACCAGATGAATTGATGTCAGCAAACATCTTGCCGGAACTTGGTATTCGTGAACCGCTCTATGTGACGGCAATGAAGTATGCGGGCATTACAGTGACGCCGGAGATGAAGGCCGGACGTATCGATACAGTTGATGTGGCGCAGTTTAAGGATGCGCTTATCAAATGGAACACAGAACAGACATCGAAAAAAGCAAAAGATGAACGCCCGATTATTTTAGAGGCAGAACATTTAAGCTTTCAGTACAATAAAAATCGTAGAATTTTAAAAGATGTCAATTTCAAGATTCGTGAAGGGGAAATGGTAAGTATCGTAGGAACAAACGGTGCGGGAAAAAGTACTTTGGCGAAGGTAATCTGTGGATTTGTAAATGAAGATGAGGGTGACATCCGATTTGAGGGTAAGAGTTTAAAAGGACAGACAATTAAAGAACGTGCTGCCTATATCAGTTATGTGATGCAGAATCCAAACCAGATGATATGCAAGCAGATGATTTTTGATGAGGTGGCATTAGGTCTTCGCTTAAATGGTGTACCGGAGAGTGAAATCGGAGAACGTGTGGAAAACGCACTGAAGATTTGTGGTTTAAACAAATTCAGAAAATGGCCGATTTCAGCTTTAAGTTTTGGACAGAAAAAGCGTGTAACAATCGCTTCTATGCTGGTTATGAATCCGAAGATTCTGATTCTGGACGAGCCGACTGCGGGACAGGACTATCATCACTATACAGAAATCATGGAGTTCTTGAAGAGTTTGAATGAGCAGGGTGTCACAATTATTATGATTACGCATGACATGCACCTGATGCTGGAGTATACACCGCATGCTATTGTTATTCATGACGGAGAAAAGATCGGTGATGCATCTGCAGTTGATATTCTGACGAATGAAGAGATTGCAGATAAGGCGAGCCTTAAAATTACATCCTTGTATGAGCTGGCCATGAAAGCGGAAATCGATAATCCGGAGGGGTTCGTTGAGAATTTTATTGAGTACGAAAGGAGACATCATCACGCATGAGAGCAAAGATATTTGACTATGTAGAAAAAGATAATGTGATTTATAACCTTTCGGGCTTAAGTAAATTAATTTGTTTCATCTGTATGACAAGTGCAGTGATGTATTCTTATGATATACGCTTTATTATTGTTATGATGATTATTTCAATCGGCTTGTTTAAGGTGGCGGAATTAAAACTCGCACAGATCAAAACGATGCTGATTTATGTCGGGATTTTTCTGGTCATGAATTTTGTATTGACCTTTGTATTTAATCCGACTTATGGAACAGAGATTTACGGAACAACACATGAACTGTTCCGTTTTAATAACTATTTCATTGTAACTATGGAGCAACTCGTATACCAGGTTACAAAGACGAGTAAATATGCATCGGTAGTGCCGCTTGGTATGATGTTTTTGCTGACAACGAATCCGAGTGAATTTGCAGCTTCCTTAAATCGTGCAGGGGTCAGCTATAAAGGTACTTATGCAGTATCACTGACACTGCGTTATTTCCCGGATACCGTGCGTGATTATAACGACATTGCACTTGCTCAGCAGAGCCGCGGTTTGGACTTATCCCAAAAAGAGAAAATGGGTACACGTATTAAGAACATTATCAATATTTGTGTACCGTTAATTTTTGGAACATTGGACCGTATTGAGATGATTACAAATGCAATGGATTTGCGAGGATTTGGAAAGCACAAAAAGCGTACATGGTATGTGACAGAGCCGCTAAAAAGAAATGATTATATTGCAATTATGTTTGCAATTCTTGTATTGATAGCATCATTACTGCTTGGCATTGTCGTGAATGGGTCACGATTCTGGAATCCATTCCAATAATAAGCAAGCTGATTTAGGAGGAATTATGAAGCCGATTTTAGTATTTCAGACGGATTTTACCTATGCGGAAGGAGCTGTCAGCTCCATGTATGGTGTGGTAAAAACTGTTGACAGAGAATTAGAGATTTTTGACGGAACACATCAGATACCGCAATATGATACGTGGAGTGCAAGCTATCGCCTTTATCAGAGTGTGCGTTTCTGGCCGAAGGGAACGGTTTATGTATCAGTTGTAGACCCGGGGGTAGGAACATCACGCCGTGCTTGTGTTGCCAAGACCAAAGATGGTTATTATATCGTGACACCGGATAATGGTTCACTTACGCATTATAAAAAATGGGTGGGAATCGAAGCAGTTCGTGAAATTGACGAGTCTGTAAACCGTCTGCGTGGCAAAGGCACAGAGGAAGTTGCGATTTTCCACGGCAGGGATTTGTTCGGTTACACTGCAGCACGTCTTGCATCCGGTATCATTGATTTCGAAGGGGTTGGCCCGGAATATCCGGTGGAGGAAATCGTGGAGCATGAGATTGCAGAGCCACAGATTGCACCGGGAAGCGTGACCGGTATGTTTGAAATCGAAGACCCGAATTTTGGTAATCTGTGGACCAATATTCCGTTAGAGAGATTCCGAGAAGCCGGATTTGCATACGGCGATATGCTGAATGTGACAATTTATCATGAGGGTGAAGTTGTTTATCAGGAAAAAGTATTGTTCCACCAGAGTTTTGGTATGGCGAAGAAGGGAGAACCAATTCTTTATAACAACGAATTGATGAAGGTGGCGCTGGCAATCAGTCAGGGAAGTTTTATCAAAACGTATGGTGTGAGTTTTGGTCCGGAATGGACAGTTAGAATTAGTATTGATTAGTTTATGTGAAGATGCTACAATTATGGCATGAAAATTATATACAAAGGAGTATAAAGGTATGAAAAAGATGTTTGCAGTTAACACGAAAACAATTGTTGCAACGGGACTTGGAGCAGCCTTATTCACATTATTATTTATGTTTGTGAAGGTTCCGACCGGTATTCCGGATGTAAGTCTTCAGACAGCATATGGTGTAGGTGCATTTTTTGCGACATTATTTGGACCAATCGCAGGCGGTTTAATCGCGTTCATCGGTCATTTACTTTCTGATGCAGTTCAGTATGGTTCACCATGGATGAGCTGGGTTGTGGCTTCCGGTGTTGCATGCTTTATTACAGGTTTATGCCATGTGAAATTGAATGTGGAGGAAGGCATTTTCACAGTAAAAGATGCAATCCTTTTCAATGTATTTCAGATTATCGGCAATGCGGTAGCATGGATTCTTGTTGCACCGGTGCTTGACATTGTGATTTATGCGGAACCGGCTGAATATGTATTTACACAGGGTGTTGCGGCAGCAATTCCAAATATTGTTACAGTAGCAATTTTCGGAACATTATTATTATTTATTTATAGTAAGACACGTGCGAAAAAAGGAAGTTTAACGCAGGAAGATTAATTGCTGTCATACAGAATGGGATCGGATGAAGAGTTATCAAATGAACTTGATAATTCTTTGTCCGGTCTTTTTTTATGCAATAGGAAAGACCTTGCTAATGCACACTTTACGGAGAAGAAATGAAGTTCAGATTTGATTCTTTGATTTATTATTAATACAATTACCCATACAAATGTGGATAATGTTTATAAATTGTGGATAAAAATGTTAATATAAAATAAATTGTTGGAAAATTACATAAATAAATGCAAAATTGAATTGCGAATTGATGGGAATATGGTATAATAAAGACAAGGTACACAAAGAGCCAAATATGGAATAATTGGCGGCATATGTGAGATGCGAGAGCAGTATCAGATAAGTGTATCTAATAAGCAGCAAAGGAGTATTTCAGTATGAAGATTAAAATTACAGGAAGAAACATTGATTTAACAGAAGGACTCAAGAGTGCAGTAGAAGATAAACTGAACAAGCTTGAGAAATACTTTACTCCGGACACAGATGTGTATGTAACCTTAAGCGTAGAGAAGGAACGTCAGAAAGTGGAGGTTACGATACCGACCAAAGGCAATATCATTCGTTCAGAGCAGGTCAGCAACGATATGTATGTGTCTATTGATTTAGTAGAAGAAGTCATCGAACGTCAGTTGAAGAAATATCGTACCAAGTTAATTGCAAAACATCAGAATGCGGCAGCAGCATTCAAACAGGAGTTTTTAGAAGAACAGTCTGTCGAAGATGAAGAAATTCAGATTACCCGTGTGAAGAAATTTGATATGAAGCCAATGTATGCAGAGGATGCTTGTGTACAGATGGAATTATTAGGACATGACTTTTTCGTATTTGTAAATGCGGAGACTGATAGGGTGC
>CAYMTX010000066.1:0-12023 GCA_964393475.1 uncultured Roseburia sp.
ATAATGACGAGAAGAAGTTGGCGGAGAAGATTGATCAGTTGATGCAGGAAGCAATTGATACAGTCGAAGTGATTCATGTAGAAGGATAAGAATAGAGAATCAGCTGATTGCATCTAAATAAAAAACGCCACAGAGAAATCTGTGGCGTAAAATTCTTTTGAAAATATGGAACTAAAGTTAAAAACGATAGTTCCCAGAAGTATAAACTATACTAAGTATGGTTTTAAAACTTCTATGATTTCATCGAGATTAGATTCAGTATGAATTGCTAAGTCGATTGGTTTTGATAAATCTAAGCTGAAAATACCCATGATGGATTTGGCATCAATAACATATCTGCCTGAAATTAAATCGAAATCGAAATCGAATTGAGTAATTGTATTAACGAATGATTTAACTTTATCAATTGAGTTTAATGAAATCTGTACTGTTTTCATGTTTCGGCCTCCTTAATTGCTTTTCATCTTTAACTCTTATAGTAATGGTTTTTACTGGAAAAGTCAACAAAGAGAAACAAAAAGAATTGTGAAAATAAAACAAAAACGGGATGTTGGTAACAGTTATAGAGCAGAAAGGATAGTTTATTATATGAGTAGTAAGAAAAAAGCAGCATTGCATAATTTAGGGTGCAAAGTAAATGCATACGAGACGGAAGCAATGCAACAGTTATTGGAGGAAGCAGGTTATGAGATTGTCTCATTTTCGGACTATGCAGATGTGTATGTTATTAATACCTGCTCTGTAACCAATATGGCAGACCGTAAGTCCAGACAGATGCTTCATAAGGCGAAAAAACAAAACCCGGACGCTGTGATTGTCGGTGCCGGCTGCTATGTGCAGACGAAAGAAGCGCAGGCACTTGTGGATGAAAGTATCAATATTGTTATTGGTAATAATAAAAAATCTGAACTGGTAACACTGATAAAAGAATATGAGCAGACACATAAAAAATGCAGCAGAGTAGTTGATATTAATCATGAGAAGCAGGATTATGAGGAGATGTTCTTAGACCACACGGCAGAGCATACGAGGGCTTTTATTAAAGTGCAGGATGGATGTAATCAGTTTTGCAGTTATTGCATTATACCGTTTGCCCGTGGAAGAGTCCGCAGCCGAAAACTTGATGATGTAGTGCAGGAAGTAACGAAACTGGCACAGAACGGATTTAAAGAAGTAGTATTAACCGGTATTCATTTGAGTTCATATGGTGTAGATACAGAAGACAATTTATTGCATTTAATTGAAGAAGTGCATAAAATCGAGGGGATTGAGCGTATCCGTCTGGGTAGTTTAGAACCACGTATTGTGACAGAAGAATTTGCAGGTGCATTATCTAAAATGGAGAAAATCTGTCCACATTTTCATTTATCATTACAGAGCGGTTGTGATGCTACATTAGTACGCATGAACAGACGCTATAATACCGCAGAATATAAGCTTGGGTGTGATATTTTACGTAAATATTTTGAACACCCGGCAATTACTACAGACGTAATTGTTGGTTTCCCGGGAGAGACAGAGGAAGAATTTGCCGCTACAAAGCAGTATTTAGAGGATATTCATTTTTACGAAATGCATATTTTCCAGTATTCAAAGCGTGAAGGCACAAAAGCAGCGGTTATGAAAGACCAGATTCCGGAAGCGGTGAAGAAGGAGCGTAGTACAGTGCTTTTTGAATTGGAAGCAAGGATGTCAGAAGAATTCCGCGAATATTATGTAGGACATGAAGTGACTGCTTTAATGGAAGAGGAATGGATTTTTGATGGTGAGCGTTATTTTGTGGGTTATACGAAAGAATATGTTAAGGTTGCTATAAAAACAGAAGCGGATTTAACGAATCAGTTTGTTTTAGGAAAAATTAAGGAACGTTTGACCAATGATGTCTATCTTATGGGTTGAATTTTGGGACGAACTATATTAAAATAATATAATAGCAGTAAAGTGCAAAATTAGGCGCAGATAAAGAGGAAACTATGCAGAACATTAATAACACACAGTTTTTTAAAGTTGAAAAAGTACCGGAATTAGCAGTTGGTGACGTAATTAAGATTGTACATCAGGCCTTAGTTGAAAAAGGATATAATCCGGTCAATCAGATTGTAGGATACATTATGTCCGGAGATCCGACTTACATCACAAGTCATAATAATGCCAGAAGTCTGATTAGGAAGGTAGAACGTGATGAATTAGTGGAAGAAGTATTGAAAGAATACATCCGTAATAATAATTTATAAGGGGATATTTGCATGAGAATTTTAGGATTAGATTTTGGCTCGAAGACAGTTGGAGTAGCAGTAAGCGATGCACTGTTATTGACTGCGCAGGGAGTTGAGATTGTCAGAAGACAGTCCCCGAATAAATTACGTCAGACATTGGCACGCATTGAGGAAATTATTAAAGAATACGAAGTAGATCGTATTGTTTTGGGATATCCTAAGAATATGAATAATACCGAAGGCGAGCGTTGTGAGAAGACAAAAGAATTCAAGGAAATGCTGGAAAGACGTACAGGTCTTTCCGTTATTTTGTGGGATGAACGATTAACGACGGTTTCTGCGGATAATTATATGATGGAAAGCGGAATACGCAGAGAAGATCGTAAAAAGTATGTGGATGAGATTGCGGCAGTCTTTATTTTACAGGGATATTTAGACTACCTTAGTATGCATCCGGAAGAGAAATAAAGGAAGTATAAGAATGGAAAAAGTAATATTTGTAGATCCTGAGACCCAAGAGAATATCGAATTTTTTGTCCTGGAAGAGACACAGATTAATGGAAAAAAGTATCTTTTAGTGACAGAGGAAGAAGACGGCGATAGTGATGCATATATTTTAGAAGAACTGGCAAATGATAATGATGACATTGTATATGGCATGGTAGAGGACGATGCTAAGCTTGCAGCTCTTGGTAAAGTATTTGCAGAATTAATCGACGACGCCGATATTGCATATTAATTTTGTACGGAAATAATTTGGAGGTAAAAATTTGAGCGAAAAAAAAACAACTTCAAAGCTTAAAATCATCCCATTAGGTGGTTTAGAGCAGATTGGTATGAACATTACTGCCTTCGAGTATGAAGACAGTATTATTGTCGTGGATTGCGGATTGTCATTCCCGGAAGATGATATGTATGGAATCGATTTAGTAATCCCGGATGTAACTTATTTAAAAGAGAATATCGACCGGGTGAAAGGATTTTTTATTACACACGGACATGAAGATCATATTGGTGCGATTCCTTATGTGTTAAAGGACATTAATGTACCGATTTATGCTACAAAGCTGACTATCGGTATCATTGATAATAAATTAAAAGAACACAATATGCTTACTACAGTGAAGCGTAAAGTGGTGAAATACGGACAACATATTAATTTAGGATGTTTCCGTGTAGAATTTATTAAGACAAATCATAGCATTCAGGATGCAGCCGCACTTGCAATCTATTCACCGGCAGGTATCGTGGTGCATACCGGAGACTTTAAAGTAGATTACACGCCGGTTTTTGGTGATGCTATTGATTTACAGCGATTTGGTGAAATTGGTAAGAAAGGTGTTCTTGCATTGATGTGCGACAGCACGAATGCTGAGAGACCGGGCTTTACCATGTCTGAAAAATCAGTTGGCAAGACAATTAATCAGATTTTTGAAGATTATACTTCTTCGCGAATTATCATTGCGACATTTGCATCCAATGTGGATCGTGTACAGCAGATTATCAATGCGGCACATAAGAATGGGCGTAAGGTAGTGGTAGAAGGCCGAAGTATGGTGAATATCATTGGAACTGCCAGTGAACTGGGATATATCAGTATTCCGGAGAATACTTTGATTGATATCGAGGCCATTAAAAATTATCCGGATGAGCAGCAGGTGATTATCACAACCGGCAGTCAGGGTGAATCTATGGCTGCGTTATCCCGTATGGCGAATGGAATTCATCGTAAAATCAGCATTAAACCGGGAGATACGATTGTTTTTAGTTCAAATCCGATTCCGGGTAACGAAAAGGCAGTTTCTAATATTATTAATGAGTTGTCCATGAAAGGTGCACATGTTATTTTCCAGGATGTACATGTATCAGGTCATGCTTGTCAGGAAGAAATTAAATTAATTTACTCATTATTGCATCCGAAGTATGCGATTCCGGTACATGGCGAGTATCGTCATTTGATGGCACAGGCAAGAATTGCAGAAAGCCTTGGTATGGACAAAGAGAATATTTTTATTTTGTCATCCGGTGATGTATTAGAATTGGATCAGGAAAGTGCAAAAGTGAAGGGCAGAGTCCAGACCGGAGCAATTATGGTAGATGGTCTTGGCGTTGGTGATGTTGGTAATATTGTATTGCGAGACAGACAGCATCTTGCAGAGGATGGTATCATTATTGTTGTTATGACTTTAGAAGCCGGCAGTGGTCAGGTTCTTGCAGGACCGGATATTGTATCCAGAGGTTTTGTTTATGTGAGAAATTCGGAAAGTCTTATGGAAGAAGCAAAACAGGTTTTGGATGAGACAATGATGTATTGTATGGATAAAGGAATTACAGACTGGAGTAAAATCAAGGCGGAAGTAAAGGATGCATTAGGAGATTTTGTTTGGAAAGAGACCAAACGCCGTCCTATGATTATGCCGATTATTATGGAAGTTTAGAAGTAAGAAATAGAGGATAAAATTCAATGAGTACAAACAAAGTAGTTTTTCGTTTCGTAAGCATCAGTTTTTCTGTGCTGATATTATTAGTCGTTTTTATTGGTGTATTTAAGGCAAGTACTTTTTGTTATGAACTGGGTTACCGGATTTTTTCGGAGGAACCGATTGAGGCGGCACCGGGAAATGATGTGGTAGTTCAGATTGACGAAAAGGATTCGGCTTTTGATATCGGAAAAATGTTAGAAGAAAAAGGATTAGTAAGAGATTCTGAGTTGTATGTAGCACAGTATTATCTGTCTGCATATGTAGACAAATTACTGCCCGGAACGTATACATTGAATACTTCTATGACCACAAAAGAGATGCTGGTTGTCATGTCTACACCGGAGGCGGATACAGAAGTGGAGAACGAATAGTGATTGTAGATGAACGATTGGTAACATTTATTAATTCTTTTGATAGTGGTAACACAGAAGAATTAGAACAAATAGAAAAAGAAGCGATAGAGACATATGTGCCGATTATTCGTAAAGAGATGCAGAGCTTTTTAAAAATGCTTCTTGCAATTAAAAAACCGGTGCGTATTTTAGAGGTTGGTACAGCAATTGGATTTTCTGCTATTCTGATGGCAGAATATAATCCGGTGGACTGTTATATTACGACGATTGAGAATTATGAAAAGCGTATTCCGATTGCCCGTGCTAATTTTGAGCGGACAGGAAAAGCAGACCGGATTACATTGCTGGAAGGTGATGCCGCTGAAGTGTTAAAGACGATTGATGAGCCGTTTGATTTTATTTTTATGGATGCGGCAAAGGGACAGTATATACACTTCATGCCGGAGGTGCTTCGGTTACTGAAAAAAGATGGTGTGTTAGTGTCTGATAATGTGTTGCAGGATGGAGATATTATTGAATCCAGGTATGTAGTGACCAGAAGGAACCGCACGATTCATAAGAGAATGAGAGATTATTTATATCAGTTGACACATCATGAAGAATTGGTGACTTCGATTTTACCAATTGGTGACGGCATTACAGTCAGTGTCAAACAGGAAAAGAACTGCTAAAGTTCTATGTTTAGCAGGAAAGGATTTATAAATGAAGAAACCAGAATTAATGATTCCGGCAAGTAGTCTGGAAGTATTAAAAATAGCAGTTATGTTCGGAGCAGATGCGGTATATATTGGTGGCGAGGCATTTGGGCTCCGCGCAAAAGCAAAGAACTTTACAATGGAAGAGATGAAAGAGGGAATTGAATTCGCCCATGCCCATAATGTAAAAGTGTATGTAACAGCTAATATTCTTGCACATAATGATGATTTGGAAGGTGTCCGCGCATATTTTGAAGAGTTAAAGACTATAAAGCCGGATGCGCTCATTATTGCAGACCCTGCAATCTTTATGATTGCAAAGGAAGTATGTCCGGAGATTGAACGGCATGTCAGTACACAGGCGAACAACACGAATTATGGCACATATTTGTTCTGGCATCAGCTCGGGGCACAGCGTGTTGTGACAGCAAGAGAACTTTCACTGGCAGAGATAAAAGAGATTCGTGCAAATATTCCGGATGAATTGGAAATCGAAACTTTTATTCATGGTGCGATGTGTATTTCTTATTCGGGAAGATGTCTGCTTTCTAATTATTTTGTCGGAAGAGATGCGAATCAGGGAGCTTGCACGCATCCATGCAGATGGAAGTATGCAGTAGTGGAGGAAAAGCGTCCGGGGGAATATTTTCCGGTATATGAGAATGAACGCGGTACTTACATTTTCAACTCAAAGGATTTATGTATGATTGAGCATATTCCGGATATGGTAGATGCGGGAATTGACAGCTTTAAGATTGAAGGCAGAATGAAAACTGCATTATATGTGGCTACTGTGGCGCGCACTTATCGAAAAGCGATTGACGATTATTTTGAATCACCGGAGAAATATCAGGCGAATATGCCTTGGTATCTTGACCAGATTTCAAATTGTACGTATAGACAGTTTACAACGGGATTCTTCTATGGAAAACCATCCGAAGAAGCACAAATCTATGATAGCAATACTTATTTGAGAGAATATACGTATCTTGGTATCGTAGGTGACCAAAATGAAGAGGGATTTTACCGGATTGAACAGCGTAACAAATTCTCTGTGGGCGAAGAAATCGAAGTGATGAAGCCAAACGGTGATAATATTCTCGTTACGGTAAAGGCAATCCGTGATGAGAATGGTGCTGAAATGGAGTCTGCACCGCATCCACAACAGGTGTTGTTTATTGATTTGGGGCAGCCGTTGGAAAAATACGATATTTTGAGAAGAAAAGAAGACTAGAGTAAGTCTTGCGGAGGCAATAGTTATGAGTAAGGAAAAATATGTGGCATATGTAGGAACTTACACACATGAGAACAGTATAGGAATTCACATTTATGATGTAGATGTGGAAAACGGAATGATGAAAGAACGAAAAGTTGTTGAGATTAATAATCCATCGGACTTAGTTGTTTCTAAGAATAAGAAGTTTTTATATTCGATTGCAGATGAGGGCGTAGAAGCGTTCTCTATTTTGCCGGATGGTGATTTGGAATCAATTAACCGTGCCGGTATCGGCGGTATGAGAGGCTGTTATGTAGAAGTAGATGATGAGAACCGTTATTTGTTCGTAGGCGGTCATCACGACGGACGTGTAAGCATGTTACATATTAATGAAGACGGAAGTCTTGGTGAAATCGCGGATGGTATTTTCCATAAAGGTATGGGAAGAAGTATCGCACAGCGTAACTTTATTCCGCATGTAGACTGTGTAAAGTTGACACCGGATCAGAAATTTCTTTGTGCGGTGGATAACGGATTAGACCATGTTAAGGTTTATCGTGTAGACTATGAAAAAGGTAAGCTGAAACCTGTTTATATTATCCGTGGACAGATGGAATCTGCACCAAGAATGATTCGTTTCTCAAGAAATGGAAATTATGCCTATATTCTATATGAATTATCAAATGTTGTAGAAGTTTACAGATATTATGTGGAAAATAATCTTCCGGTATTTGAACGTATTCAGACGATTACGACGATGGCGGCAGTCGATGATGATATTTGTGCAGCTTCCGGTATGGAGGTTTCTCCATCCGGCAGATATCTTTACTGTTGTAATTCCGGAACGAATTCGGTTGTATGCTATGAGATTAATGAGGAAACAGGATTATTAACAACTGTTTTTAATACTCGTGTGAACAGTGATTATCCAAAAGTATTAGCGATTATGCCGGATGAAGAACATTTTGTAACGTTGAATAACAATTCAAATGAGATGATGTTCTATAAGGCTAATTACGAGAAGAAGTATTCTTTGTGGATGGGCAGACCAATTAAGATTGATAAGCCGAATTGTATTTATATTACGAAGTTAGCATAGTATTGCGGTATTCACCCAGAAATTAAAAGAAAAACCTATCGGATAAGGAAAAATCCGATAGGTTTTTATGTTATGCTGCAAATTGGAATAAACAGAATGCTGCATAAATGATAAGTAGTAAGATACCCTGCCAGCGGCTCAGTTTCTTTGTTGTTAATGCCGGAACAGTCAGAAGAAGCATTACTGTCAGCATCAATGGGATATCTAAAATGAGTGATGCATTATGACCAAACAGCATTTTTCCTACAGGTACTTCGAATGGAGCAAGTGAAACAGAAACACCGGAAACAAGTACGAGGTTAAATACATTCGCACCGATTACATTTCCGATTCCGAGAGACGCATGCCCCTTTTTGAGAGAAGTAATGGTTGTAATCAATTCCGGTAAAGAGGTTCCGAGTGCAACAAAAGTAAGTGCGATTACAGTTTCAGGAACACCCAGACCCTGTGCGATTGCAGTACCATTTTCCACGAGTAAATCAGCACCTACAGCGATTACGGCTGCACCGGCAATCAGCAGAACGAGTTCGAGCCAGAATGCACGGGACTTCACTTCATCTTCTTCCGCTTCTACTTCATCCGGGTGTTTGATTCCATGATAAACATTCAGTATCATATACAATACGAACAATCCTAACATGACAAGACCGAGCCACTGTGGAAATTCACCAAGTCCATATGCAGCGAAGCAGTAAATGGCAGAAGATACAAAGAAGAAAATGACAGGCATCTTCATTGTTTTTGTGTTAATCGGTCCAGGATTGCAGGCAACAGAAATAGCTGCAATCAGGGCTGTGTTGCAAATGATAGAGCCGATGGCATTTCCATATGCCATAGCACCTTGTCCCTGTAACGCGCCGGTAGTTGATACCATAACTTCCGGAAGAGTCGTTCCGATGGAAACTACGGTTGCTCCGACGATAATGTCAGGCAGACGGAAACGGTGTGCAACTCCGGTTGCACCATCAACGAACCAGTCGCCACCTTTGATTAATAGTATAAGTCCGATTGAAAATAGTAGAACATTGATAAACATTTATTTCCCTCCTAAAATTAAAAAATCCAAGCATGGCACAGCCATACCTGGGTAAAATAAAAAGACTCCATGTATAGCTATCGCGTTAGCTTACATGAGTCTCGCAAATTAAAACAAGCCAGACCACATATGGTCAGTATGTTGACTTATTACGCTTAGTAACGCTTGCTACTCCCTCATTTTTTAATCATAGCATAAATTGGAAATATCGTCAAGAAGGTTGGAAAAAATTTAGAAAAAAGATACTTACATCAGTCAAAATTTTGTGTTATATTATATAACTGTTGAAAAAGGAAAATCGTGTAATCGGTAGATGTAAGTCCGGCAGAATGAATGCGTGTAATCTAAAGTAGTTTTACGAAGATTACACGCTTTTTCTATTTAAAAAAGGAGGAAAAACAAGGAGGACATATGGTACAAATTATTACAATCAGCCGTGAATTTGGCAGCGGCGGAAGAACAATTGGGAAAGAAGTGGCAAAGCGGCTTGGGATTCCATGCTATGACAAGGATTTAATTGAGAAGATAGCAGAGGAAACCGGTTACGCGAAGGAGTTTATTGCAGATGAAAGTGAGTACGCACCGAATAATAACAGTTTTGCGTACATGTTTCTCGGAAGGGGAATGGATGGCTTGTCAAATGCAGATAAGATTTGGATTGCACAAAAGAAAGTTATCGAGGAGCTTGCAGAGAAAGGCGCATGTGTCATCGTAGGAAGATGTGCAGACTATGTTTTAAAAGACCGCGCGGACTGTCTGAATGTGTTTGTGTATGCAGACAAAAAGTTTCGAGCAGAGCGTATCGTAAAGCAATACGGGGAAAGTGCAGTTGAGCCGGAGAAACGATTGGCAGATAAGGACAAGAAACGTAAGCTGAATTACAAGTATTTCACCGAGCAGGAATGGGGCAGGAGAGAAAACTATCATTTGTGCATTGACAGTGGTTTTTTAGGAATTGAAAAAGCAGTGGCACTCATTGTAGAGGCAGCAGGAGGAGAGACAGAAAATGAGTAATGCGGTTGTAAAAGAAAATAAAATGGCAGTTATGCCGGTGAATAAACTGATGATAAACATGGGTGTACCAATGATTATTTCCATGATGCTACAGGCGGTGTATAACATTGTTGACAGTGCCTTTGTTGCAAATATGGAAGAAGGCGGGGAAATGGCGTTAAATGCACTGACTCTTGCTTTTCCGGTACAGATGCTTATGGTGGCCATTGCGATAGGAACCGGTGTAGGTGTCAATGCGCTTCTTGCAAAGTGTTTGGGACAAAAAGATATGGAAAAGGCGGCTAAGACGGCAGGAAATGGTGTGTTCTTAATGGCGGTTATCTATATCATATTTTTGATTTTCGGTTTATTTGGAACAAAATTTTATATTGCATCCCAGACAAAGAATCCGGTGATTGCAGAAATGGCAACGGATTACTTGAAAATCTGCTGTGGCTGGTCATTCGGTATTTTGTATTTTTCTTTATATGAAAAAGTATTGCAGGCTACCGGAAAAAGTATGTATTCTACCATTGCACAGATAACAGGTGCGGTAATCAATATTATACTTGACCCGATTATGATTTATGGATGGTTCGGCTGTCCGAAGCTTGGGGTAAAGGGTGCGGCATATGCTACGATTATCGGACAGATTGCTTCGGCATTGGTTGGTCTGGTACTGCATTTAAAAGCAAATAAAGAGATTAAAAACGGGTTTGCTTATATCAAACCATCGGCAAGGATTATCAAAGGAATCTATGCGATTGGTTTTGCGGCTATCATTGCGCAGGCTTTGATGTCAGTCATGACATATCTTTTGAATATTATTTTTGTCCGCATTGGTGAAAATGTGGTAACAGCATATGGTTTGTATTATAAGATACAGCAGTTTATTTTATTTGCAGCATTTGGTTTAAGAGATGCGATTACACCGATTGTATCATTTAATCATGGTATGGGAAGCAGGGAACGTGTCAAAGATGGTGTCAAGTATGGTCTTATTTATACATTGGGAATTATGCTAATTGGATTTATCGGTCTTGAATTATTTGCAGAACCGTTTTCAGGTATATTTGGTTTGTCCGGAGAGACAAAGGCATTATGCGTTGATGCAATGCGTATTGTCTCTGTCAGCTATGTATTTGCAGGTGCGAATATTGCATTTCAGGGAATTTTTCAGGCGTTGGACAGCGGTATGGAGTCGCTTATCATATCCGTTTGCCGGCAGTTTTTATTTGTTATTCCGGTGGCATTTGTCTTTACAGAACTGGTCGTGGCAGGCATGTGCGGTACATGGCTTGTCTGGACAAGCTTTGTGATTGCGGAAATGCTTTCGGTGGTTGTTTCTATCGTGTTTATGAAAAAAGTCAACCGGAATAAAATTTTAACTATGCAAATGGTAAAAATAGACAAAAAGTAACCTGCAATATATTTGCGAAAGTGACGAAATGCACAATAAAAACACAGTTTTTGCTTACGAAAAAAGGTTTTTTTGATTATAATGTAAGAACAGAAATCAAAAAAGGCAGGTAGAAGATTATGAAACGAGTAAAAGCAGCGTGTATTACACAGACATTGCATTTTTTGTTAAAGGAAGATTTAGGGCATGATTATGCTGTAAAGCTTGTTGCGGAAGAAGTAAAGAAATACAAGGAACAGCTTGACCGAAACCGCACAAAGTATAAGATTCTTTCTGAGGAAGTACAGGAAGATGGTTCGGTTGTGATTGAGATTAAGAAACAGTATAATACTTCTCCGGTAGGAAATTATTTGGATTAATGAAGTAGGAATCAGAAGTGTAATTACAAAAAATTTGAAAAAAGAAAAGTCGGATTCGGCTTTTCTTTTTTTACATAAAAAATAGAAATAAATGAAGAGTAGTGTGAAAGAAAGTAGAGGAAAACCATAAATGGACGCACTTAAATAAGCTGT
>CAYMTX010000067.1:0-3713 GCA_964393475.1 uncultured Roseburia sp.
TGGTAAGATTAGTGACAAGCAGCGAGAAATTTTAGAATATATTAAAAAAGAGATTTTGAACCGTGGCTATCCGCCGGCAGTTCGTGAGATTTGTGAAGCAGTTGATTTAAAGTCGACATCTTCTGTTCACTCGCATCTTGAAACGTTAGAGAAGAATGGTTATATCAGAAGAGATCCAACCAAGCCTCGTGCAATTGAGATTATTGACGATAATTTTAATTTGACCAGACGTGAAGTAGTGAATGTTCCGATGGTAGGACGCGTAGCTGCAGGACAGCCGATTTTAGCAGTTGAGAATATTGATAACTACTTCCCTATTCCGGCTGAGTTTATGCCGAATGAAGAGTCATTTATGCTCCGAGTTAAGGGAGAAAGTATGATTAATGTTGGTATTTTAGATGGTGATAATATCCTTGTTAAGCGCCAGAAAGATGCACGTAACGGAGATATTGTAGTAGCTTTAGTAGATGACTCCGCTACCGTTAAAACATTTTATAAAGAGAACGGTCACATCCGTTTACAACCTGAGAATGATGACATGGACCCAATCATTGTTCCGGATTGTGAGATTTTAGGAAAAGTATTTGGTGTGTTTCGTTTCTTCTAATTTGTAGTGTAATATACCCGTCCATTTTTATAATGGGCGGGTATATTTTGGTGTTATGTATTTTGTTACTATGGTATTAACCAGCAATCCAGCCGCCATCTACTTTAAGAATAGTTCCACTGATATAGGAAGATTCATCACTTGCCAGGAACAGGGCTGCGTTTGCAATGTCCATTGCTTCACCCGGAGCAATTACATTACAACGTATTAATTTAATTCATTCACATCAATTTTTTTGCCGTCTCTCCAGATACGTTCTAAATCATAGAATAAGCGGTCTTCTTTCGAAAAAATGTGAATAATAATATCATTGTAATCCATCAGAATCCAAGTAGAACTCTGATTTCCTTCTACCTGCTGTACTTTTACACCGGCTTTATATAATGCCTCATCAGCCGCATCACGCATTGCCTGGAGCTGGTTCTGGTTATTACCGCTTGCAATAATAAAGTAGTCAGCGATTGGTGATACTTCACGGATATCGATAATGGTTACTTCTTCGGCTTTACGGTCTTCTAATGCTTCTACTGCAAGTTTTGCCATTTCGCTAGATGTCATGTTCGTTGTCCTCCTCATACTGTTTATAAAATTCATATGTTAATTCAGTAGCAGGATCAATATTTTCCATTTCCTGCTTTAAATAAATCAGTGTGTCACGTAATATTTGCGCCATACAGGCGTTTAAATTTGCAAAGGCAATCTTCCTTGTCTTATCAAGATTAGGAGCTTTATCGCGCCCCGGTTCGATATAATCAGCAATATAAATGATTTTATCTAACATACTCATATCCGGTTCACCGGTGGTATGTACCTTAATAGCATGCAAAATCTCAGGATCAGTAATATCATATTCCGTTTCTGCTAAAACTGCACCTAATTTGGCATGTAGCAAAGATGGATTTTTTGCTTCCGTCTTAGAAACGTGAATTTGATACTTATCACAGAGTGCCAGTTTTTCTTTATCAGGAATACATTTTGCACAATCATGCAGTAAGCCGGCAATCATGGCTTTTTCTATAGAATAACCATTTGCCATTGCCAAGGATGCAGCGGTATATATTACTCCTTTTGTATGCTCATAGCGCTCTTTATCTTGTGCTTTTTTCAGTTTCTTTTTCATTTCTGTATATGTCATATGAAAAATTGCCTTTCCCGAAACAACTATTTTGTTTACATAAAGATTAATTGTTTTGATACAATCCGTGCTCTGTAATGTAGTCTGCCACAACTTGCGGAACCATATTACAGATATCTTTACCGGATTGCAGATTTGCGCGGATGTTACTGGAAGAAATATCGATTTTAGGACAGGATAACGGGTAAATTTCAGCATGGAACTGTTCTTTTATATGTTCGATTTTTTTCTGAATCACGTTCAAATCCATTTCATCTCTGATGGCAACCAGAATAATAGATTTTTGGCAAATGATTTCAGGATGCTTCCAAGTTTCAAAGTAGTCTAAAGAATCTGCTCCCATAATGAAATAAAAGTCAACATCCGGAAATTGGTTTTTAAAATCGCTTAAAGTTAAATAGGTGTAACTTGTTCCCTCTTTATCTATCTCATAAGTCGAAAGTTTAAAATATGGTATATCTTGTGCAGCCAGTGCGGTCATTTTAGCACGCACTACTGCACTTGTCATTTTAGTATTATCTTTATTTGGTGAATGTCCTGCCGGAATCAGCCAAATTTCGTCCAGTTCAAAATCTTGATATGCACTTTGGGCAATCGCTAAATGTCCATTGTGTATCGGGTCAAAGGATCCACCTAAAATGCCAATCTTTTTTTTGAAAATCATCTTATTTTGGTAAGTCATACTTGCTGTTTTTCTTTGCCTGTTTGAATAAAATAATCTTTTTGCCAATTACTTTTACAACTGCTGACTGTGTTCTTTCTGCGATTACCTGTGCAATTTCGTTTGGATCGTCTGCGCAGTTCTTTAATACAGAAATTTTGATTAATTCTCTTTTTTCTAATGCTTCATCTAATGCATTGATTAACTCTGGAGTGAGGCTTGCTTTTCCAATTTGAAAAATTGGAGACATTGTGCTGGCTTCACCACCGAGGTATGCGCGTTGTTTACTTGTTAATTCTAACATAACGTTTCCTCCTATGATTATGTGAAAGTGTCAAAACGTATCATGTGTAAGTTATGACAATATTTTACTTATAATAGTCGAATTCGTGACCATCGATACGAACGGTATCACCGTCTACAATGCCACGTTCTTCTAATTCTGCCAAAATACCCTGTTCTTTCATGAAGTTTTGGAAGAATAAGAAGCCTTTTTCGCTCTCAATGTTGGTGTAACCTAACATTTTTTCAATCTTTGGACCTTCTACTACAAATGCTGCATCATCTGATCGTGTAATAGTATATGGTTCATCCTTGAAGAACATTAAGGCCGGGTCAAATTCCTGATCATATATGATTGGTTCTTTGCCACAAGTCTCAAGTAAGTTATTTACATGATAAAGCAATTCCTTTAAGCCTTTTCCGCTGACAGCAGAAATCGGAAATACTTTTACGCCATCATTCTCGAATTCATCGCGTAATGCTTTGATGATATCGTTCTCGTCATCATAGATGGCATCTATTTTATTGGCTGCAATTACCATTGGTTTCTCTAATATTGTTGGGTCATATGCACGAAGTTCATTCTCGATTGCATGGATATCAGCGATTGGATCACGTCCTTCTGTTCCGGCAGCATCCACGATGTGGATGATGACACGAGTACGTTCAATATGACGCAAAAATTCCAGACCCAGACCAATGCCTTCAGAGGCACCTTCAATAAGTCCCGGAATATCAGCAATAACAAATCCCTTTGCTCCATCTAAATCGACTACACCAAGGTTTGGCTGGAGTGTTGTGAAGTGATAGTTTGCAATCTTAGGTTGTGCATTAGTTACACGGGATAATAAGGTGGATTTTCCGACATTCGGAAAACCTACTAATCCTACATCTGCAATCACTTTTAATTCTAATAAAACTTCTATTTCAATCGCTTCGCCACCCGGTTGTGCATATTTTGGGGCCTGCATCGTAGATGTTGCAAAATTTTGATTGAAAAGACCGCCAAGGCGTCCTTTTAAAATAAA
>CAYMTX010000067.1:3723-11992 GCA_964393475.1 uncultured Roseburia sp.
AACCTGACGCTTGTTATCACCCGACATATCTGCAATTACTTTGCCGGATTCTGCATCTTTGATTACAGTTCCTGCCGGAACTTTTAAAATCAAATCCTGACCATTTTTACCGTGACAATTTTTTTTGCCGCCTTCTTCGCCGGATTCTGCAGCGAATTTTCTCTTATGACGGTAATCTGTTAAGGTATTTAAACCTTCATCAACAACGAAGATAACATCTCCGCCCTTGCCACCATCGCCACCATCCGGACCACCATTCGGTACGTATTTTTCGCGACGGAAGCTTACGTGGCCGTTGCCACCTTTTCCTGCTTTAATAATAATTTTCGCTCTGTCTGCAAACATAAATAAATTCTCCCATTCCACCGTTTTTACGGCTATCATTACAAGTGAATCTTAATTTAACAATATAGTAAAAAACTGACCCGGCTATACTATATATAGTCGGGTCAACAAGTTACATCTTAATTATTCTGCTACTGGGTAAACAGAAGCCTGCTTTTTGTCGCGGCCTTTTCTTTCAAATCTTAAAACACCATCAACTAAAGCGAATAATGTATCATCGCCACCGATTCCTACATTAACACCCGGATGGATTTTTGTTCCACGCTGTCTGTAAAGAATGTTACCAGCTTTAACGAACTGTCCGTCTGCTCTCTTAGCACCTAATCTCTTAGCCTCAGAGTCACGGCCGTTCTTTGTAGAACCTACACCCTTTTTATGAGCAAAAAACTGAAGATTAATCTTAAACATCATGTTTTTACACCTCCTTGAATTGAAGTCTTAAAAATTTCTTACCG
This sequence comes from uncultured Roseburia sp., assembly GCA_964393475.1. Classification (GTDB taxonomy): domain Bacteria; phylum Bacillota; class Clostridia; order Lachnospirales; family Lachnospiraceae; genus Roseburia. The sequence continues at coordinate 4,524 of CAYMTX010000067.1, forward strand.
TAAGAAGACTGTATTCCTTGTAATCCTAAAATCATAGAATCCATAAGTAATGTTGCATCATGCTCCGGTATATTCGTGAAGCGGAAATGAATCGTTCCGGTTTCTTCATCCATATCACCAGTAAAGCCTTCGTCTGTGAACTCTTCAAGGGAAAGCATTGTAGTCTGTACCAATATCGAAATACCGGCACACACAATATCTCTTCCATGTTCGGCAAATCCGGCATGGCCTGTACAATCAAAACCCACGTAATTCTGATTTTTATCCCGGAAAATAGTTATTCTAGTCATAACATTTTCCTAATGATTACGCGTTAATCTTTTCAATCTTAACCTGTGTGAACGCCTGTCTGTGGCCGTTCTTCTTGTGGTAGCCAGTCTTTCTCTTATACTTGTAAACGATAACTTTTTTACCTCTGCCTTCTTTAACTACAGAAGCTTCTACTGTTGCGTTAGCTACATCTGAACCAACTTTAATTCCGTTGTCAGATACTGCTAAAACCTGATCAAAAGTTACTTTTTCACCGGCTTCAACACCAAGTTTTTCAATGGTAATGATATCGCCTTCAGATACTTTGTACTGTTTTCCACCTGTTGCAATAATTGCGTACATATGGCACCTCCTATTATCATTACTCGCTAGTTGCGGTATCTGCCAAAAGGGCAGAGTTTTAGACCTCACTATGCGGCATACTCATGTATATTAGCACAAATAATTTATTACGTCAACTCTTTTTTTGAGAAATATTAGTAAAACGGTCAATTTTCATTATTTTAAAATTTCTCCTAACGATTTCCGTACTTTTTTTCTTGTTACCTCTACCAAGCCAAGCTTTGTCATATCAATAAGTTGCGTTGGAATAGGATCTTTTTTTAATTCCGCACGTAATAAGCTCATAAGTTCATCTTCTGCCTCTTTAGAAGTCAGATTCATAAAGTCTATAATAATAATACCCGAAATATTGCGCAGACGAAGCTGATATGCTATTTCTATCGCTGCTTCCTTATTGATTTTAAGAAAGTTTTCCTGCACATCTTTTTTTGCAACGTTCTTACCGGTATTAACATCAATGACGGTTAACGCTTCTGTCGGTTGGATAATCAGATACGCTCCGGATTTTAGCCAGACTTTTTCTGAAAGTGCATTTTTCAAAAAACTCTTTACACTATATAAGGAGCCCAGGCTCAGAAGTGGGTCATTGTAGTATTTTAAGGAGAGTGTTTCTGTCACTTGTACGCTATCAATTGGAACAGACACAGAACCTTTTGTCATCAAATCTTCTTCCGATACATGATACATGTCACAAAGTTGTGTAAAAAGCATTCTGTCATCTACAAGTAATTCATCAACATTTGTTATTGGAAGATTAATAATTTCACGAAGGTACGCAGGTAGTTCTTTTTTGAGACAAGCCAGACTTTTTCTGAAAGTGCATTTTTCAAAAAACTCTTTACACTATATAAGGAGCCCAGGCTCAGAAGTGGGTCATTGTAGTATTTTAAGGAGAGTGTTTCTGTCACTTGTACGCTATCAATTGGAACAGACACAGAACCTTTTGTCATCAAATCTTCTTCCGATACATGATACATGTCACAAAGTTGTGTAAAAAGCATTCTGTCATCTACAAGTAATTCATCAACATTTGTTATTGGAAGATTAATAATTTCACGAAGGTACGCAGGTAGTTCTTTTTTGAGACAGGTATAGCAGGTTTTATGCTGAGCATTTTCTTTTAAGAGCTGCCATTCTTCTTTGAGTGCGTTAATTTCTGCCAGAATCTCATCTTCTGTGGCATCCTTTGCATTAGTACGAAGAATAAGTCCAAAATCCGGATGCACAATGTTTTCGACTAATTGCTTTAAGCGTTCACGGTCACTTTTTGACAATTTTGAAGAGATACCGATACTCTGATTTTCGGTAGTCAAAACTGCATATTTGCCTGTAAAGTTTAAATTCGTAGTCACAGCAGGTTCTTTTGTTTTCAATGCTTCGCGGGATACCTGGACAATTAATTCTTCTCCTTCCACTAAAGGTTTTTTCTGTGAGATTTTCTTTGTGAAAATCGGATGCTTGTAATCGTCCATGGAGTAATAGCAAATCTGTTCCGGACTGATGCGGATAAAAGCAGCATTTAAATTTTTAACTACATTTTCCACTCGTCCTATATAAAGATTTCCTAATATTCCTTCCTCTTCAGTTGAACTCAAAGAAGCCTCAATCATTTTTCTGCTTTCATCATAAAGAGCAGAAACAATAAAGTTCTGCTCTCCGTTTACCGTTTTTAACTTTTCCTGTGTTATAATATATTTTTTCATGCTATTACTTCACCCATATCTCCTAAGGAAATAAATGTATCCGGTGTATCTCCGGCAGAGTATACATCAATACGATGAATCTGGATGCTGCTAGGGTTATAGTCAAGTCCCATATAACGAAACAACGCTTCTACAACTAGTTCCGGTTTGACATTGTCTGTGCTTCCTGTAGAAAGATTCAGATAAAAGGCTGGTTTATTATTTTTTTCTGTCATATGGAAGTCATAGACAAGTGGTTTTAAATCCATTGTACGCTCACTTTTTTTCGTCTGCTTTGTAATTAAAACTTCTTTTGCGTTAGTAAAAAATGTATCAATTGCAGCTTCAAATGCAGCCTTATCAGCCGGCACTTCATAACCGTCTTTAAATGACAATTCATAAGCGGCAGCTGCGACAATTGACATGGCTGTTTTAGCATTATCCGGCAATAAAACATAACCAGATACTTCTACGCCTTCAACCATAGTATCGTTCAATGCTTTTACGGCTTCCGCACTACTTTTTGTACTGTTCACTTCAATGTCTACATATTCACCATCACTTGTGATGCCAACACCAAGAGGCGCTGCAAAAGACATAATCATGTGTGGCGAAAAACCGCCGGAATAGCTGATGTCAATATCAGCACGCCGGATTGCCTTCTGAAAATAGCGCATGATATCAAGGTGTCCAATAAATTTCATAACACCATATTTACGGAATTTAATTCTTATTTTCATAGCAAACGCCACCTCCAAACTTCTTTACACCACAGCCGGAACAACGCATCCGACAGTTTGGTGTTACCGATTCGCTCATTGCATTATTCCATTCTCTCATTAAGAATTCCTTTGTCACACCTACGTCGATAAAATCCCAAGGTAAGATTTCATCTAATTCACGTTCACGCAAAGCGTAAAAATCTAAATCAATGCCACATGCCTCAAAGGCATCCAACCATCTTTGATAATCAAAAAATTCACTCCAGGCATCAAAAATACCACCATGTTCATATACATGTAAAATGGCCTGTCCCACTCTTCTGTCACCACGTGCTAAAAGTCCTTCTAATACGGTTACATCTGCTTCGTGCCAGTTGTATTTGATACTCTTTTTATTTAACTGCTCATGTACTGTATCATTGACAATTTTTGCACGTCTGATATATTCTTCCGGTTGCTGCATTCCTGCCCACTGGAATGGGGTAAATGGCTTAGGAACGAAAAATGAGGTACTTATCGTAATCTGGCATTTGCCATTTCGTTTTTCCTTTGGAACAGTCTCATAATAGCGTACAGCGGTAGCATTTGCCAACTCAGCAATAGCTTTCATGTCTTCTTCTGTCTCCGTTGGAAGTCCAAGCATGAAATAGAATTTAACTTTGTTCCAGCCACCTTCAAACGCCTGCTGAGCACCATCCAGAATCACATCTTCTGTCAATCCTTTATTAATAACATCACGTAGACGCTGTGAACCTGCTTCCGGTGCAAATGTCAGACTGCTTTTTCTGATATCCTGTACTTTGCTCATTACATCTAATGAAAAAGCATCAATTCGCAAGGATGGCAGAGAAATATTAATATTTTTAGCCTTACATTCATCAATTAAAAAGTCAATCAATTCCGGTAGTTGCGAATAATCCGAAGAGCTAAGAGAACTCAAAGAAATTTCTTCATGTCCGGTAGATTTTAACATTTTGTGTGCAATATCTTTCAAATGTTCTACATCTTTTTCACGTGTCGGACGATATACCATGCCTGCCTGACAGAAACGACAGCCACGGATACAGCCTCGTTGTATTTCGAGAACAACCCTGTCTTGTGTAGCCTTGATAAACGGAACGACAGGTGCTTCCGGATATGTTGACTTTGTAAAGTCCATAACAAGCTGTTTTTCCACTGTTGCAGGAACATCCTCATAAATTGGAGCGAAACCGGCAATGGTTCCGTCTTCTTTGTAGGTAACTTTATACAAGGATGGCACATAAAGTCCCGGAATTTTTGCAGCTTCATGCAGGAATGCCTGACGACTCATACCGGTTGCTTTTTTCATTTTGTATAAGTCAAATAAAGCCCGATACGATACTTCACCTTCACCCATATAAAATATATCGAAGAAATCAGCGATTGGTTCCGGATTATAGGCACATGGGCCACCACCGATTACGATAGGGTGGTCTTCTGTACGTTCTGATGCCAATAATGGAATTTGGCTTAAGTCTAATACTTGTAAAATGTTTGTATAACACATTTCGTACTGGATGGTAATGCCAAGAAAATCCATGTCTTTGATTGGTTCTTGTGATTCCAGAGCAAATAATGGAATCTGCTCGTCTTTCATGATTTTGTGTAAATCCGGCCACGGTGAGTACACACGCTCGCACCATACATCATCCATTTTGTTAAACATATCGTATAAAATCTGGATACCAAGGTGTGACATGCCGATTTCATAAACATCAGGGAAGCACATTGCAAAACGGATGGCAACCTGCTCCTTGCTCTTCTTGACACTGTTTAACTCATTGCCGATGTAGCGCGCAGGCTTATCTATTTTCATGAGTATTTCATCTGATAATGCTAATTTTGTCATTCGGATAAATCCTTTCTGTAAGTTCTGAGTGTATGTTATATAGATTATTCAGAGTCATTTAAAAAATAAATTCTGAATAATCATATTTTAACATAAGTCTGCAAAAAAGTATAATACTGATTATCACAAATCATGTCAATTATTTCCGATACTTCCATACCAAAAATTGGGTGCGAATAATATTTACAGAAAAAAATGATACCAAATAGGATTATTGCTATCAAAAAACGTATCTTTAAACTAAAAAATGTGGCATTAACGGGTTCTTCTTCTGTATTTGTCTGACCGTAAAAATATTCATTTTCTGTAGGCTGGTCAAATGATGCACGAATCTGTTGTACATATTCACGACGACGCAAGATATAATCTTCCATGATAATCACCGCATATTGTTTTTATTATATCTATGTAATCACAAAGTGATTTTATGCAATAAATAGTAATTTCGGTTCCACCAAAAAAAATTGAATTTTCATTCAGTAGTGTTTGATACTGTTAAATGAAAATTCAACTTTTTACCGTTTTCATTATAAGGGATTATCTTTGAGACAATTCCTGCATTACATCATCCCAGGTAATGCCTTTTTCTACCATAAGCACCATCATGTGATAAAGGAAATCCGAAATTTCGTATTTTATTTCTTCCGGATTCGGGTTCTTTGCAGCAATAACAATCTCTGTACATTCTTCTCCGCATTTCTTTAAAATCTTATCTATACCTTTATCGAAAAGGTAGTTTGTATAAGAGCCTTCCTTTGGATTGGCTTTTCTGTCTACAATAATTTCATAAACGTCCTCTAATACTTTTTGAGGATTTTTCTCCATATATTCTTTTTTTACGATTTCGTTAAAGAAGCAAGTATTGTTGCCGGTATGGCATGCAACACCAACTTGAGACACTCTGGCTAAAATCGTATCATAATCGCAATCTGCAGTTAACGATTTAACATATTGAATATGACCGGAAGTTAATCCTTTTGTCCATAATTCATCTCTGCTTCTGCTCCAGTAAGTCATTTTTCCAAGATTGATAGTAGTTAAAAACGCCTCTTCATTCATATAGGCCAACATTAATACTTCATCCGTGCGGTAATCTTGTACAATAACAGGTACTAAACCATCCGAATTTTTCTTTAAATCACCCCATTTTAAAGCCGGTTCAAAATTATCCATTTTAATTCCGGCCACAGAAAGCTGAGATTTCATTTCCATAACATCTGTCTGAGGAGAATCAATGAATGGTCCGGAAATACCACGTACTTTTTTGCGCTGCAACATAGCAACAATTTTCTTATAGTCACATTCTTCTAAACGAACTACATACGGAACATCTGTCATGCTTTCAATTGCATCAATTACATCCGGATTCAGAACCAAAAGTTCATGAAACAATTCATCCATTTTGCTTTGATTTTTAAATATGAAATCAACGTTATCTACAGATACTAGTATGCGGTCTTTGCCGAAACGTTTACTGGCTTCCTCTGCCAATTCAATACTATCAGGCTTAGAACCGTTCAAGATTACCTGTAAACAACCGGCATAAAAAAATTTCTTAATATCTTCCATACGGTTGATATTGCCACCCGCACATGTCTTTAATTCAATATTACGATTGATAATTTTAATAGTATTGATATTACGTTCATGCTCTTCATCATCCGAAGATAAATCAAAAATAATAATTTTATCAATACCGCTGTCATTGTATAATTTAGCAAGTTCCACAACGTTCTCATAGGTTACCGTGTAATCGTTTAAACCTGCTACTGCTTTCGTATCTTTCAAATAAATTGTTGCTACTATATTTTTATGTTCCATTTAATGATTAATTCCTTCTATCCTAGTCATTATGCGACTAATTATTTTGATTAAAGGCTGCCTTTTGTGCTTAAAATATCTGTAATTCTCGGGTCAATGGCAGTCGCTTCATCAAGAGCTTTGGCAAATGCTTTGAACATCGCTTCAATCATATGATGATTGTTGGTACCGGATAAAACCTTAATATGTAAGTTCATGCCGGCGGTATAAGAGATTGCATAGAAAAACTCACGTACCATTTCGGTATCAAAATACCCTACTCGTTCTGCCGTAAATTCTGCATCGAAAGCTAAATAAGGTCTTCCTGATAAATCGATGGCACATAACACTAACGTTTCGTCCATAGGGAGCATACAACTTCCGTAACGTTTGATGCCTTTTTTATCGCCAACGGCTTTCTTAATCGCATTACCAAGAACAATGCCGGTATCTTCGATTGTATGGTGACAGTCTACTGTTAAATCTCCTTCTACCGCTACTTTTAAATCAAAAAGTCCGTGTCTGGCAAAACCATCTAACATATGGTCAAAAAAACCGATGCCGGTATTAACAGTTGATTCTCCCGTTCCGTCTATTGCAAACGATAATGTAATATCTGTCTCTTTTGTTTTGCGGACAAAGTCTGCTCTTCGCTCATTTCTCGTGTTCATTACAAATCTCCTAACATATTTCATTTTAAATGATTTTACCTGTAAAGAAAAGTCTTGACTGGCAAATTTAAGTATTTTTTAATTAATCTTCAAAACGTACACGGATAGAGTT
>CAYMTX010000068.1:0-11915 GCA_964393475.1 uncultured Roseburia sp.
AGGTTGCTTTCGCTTCAGAAGCTGTTAAATCCAGTTCATCCATATCAACTGTAATATCGATATATGCGTCAGGCTTTTTTTTAACCAACTTAACAACCGTCTCGACATGTGTCGTATGTGAAAACTGGTCCACTGCACGCACTTTTTTTAATTCATATCCCCCATCACAGAGAATTCTTAAATCTCTCGCCAGCGTTGCCGAATCGCAACTCACATACACAATCCGTTCCGGATGCATCTTTAGCATCGTCTCAAGACACCTTTCATCGCATCCTTTTCTTGGCGGGTCTACCACAATCACATCCGGATGCAGCATATCCGCACCTGATGCACCCTGCCCATCTGCATTCGCGGTCTGTGCCTCCATTGACTGCATATTCTGGCTCGCCTGCTCATAAAACTCCGGCAGCACCTCTTCTGCTTTTCCCACAAAAAACTCCGCATTTGTAATTCCGTTTAGCTTCGCATTTTTCTTCGCATCCTCGATAGCTTGTGGCACAATTTCCACGCCATATACTTTTCCTGCCTTTCCTGCGAGAAACAGAGAAATAGTGCCGATACCACAATATAAATCCCAAACAGCTTCTTTTCCTGTTAATCCTGCATAATCAAGTGCAAGGCTATACAATTTTTCCGTCTGTACCGGATTCACCTGATAGAAAGATTGTGGCGAAATGTGATAGGCAATTGCCGTATCCGTCACCGCAAATTCCACCCCATTTGTATCTTTATCTGTAGCACCGGCATTTATGTTGCCACAAGTACGCAAATGTATATAATCCGTGATATAAGATTCTCCCCAGATACATTCTGTAACATCCCCCAAAATCACATTCGTATTTTTCATATTTACGTTAATAGAGATACTCTGCATTCCTGCAATTTTCTCCAGCTTTGTAATCAATTTATCCGATGCCGGTAAGGATTTTCCATTAATAACAAGACATACCATGATTTCTTTTGTAGTAAAACCATATCGAATAAGCACATGACGAACCAGCCCTTTACCGGTATTCTCATCATATGGCTTTACCTTGCATTCCTTCATATACATGATAACCGCCTCTAATATTTCACGGTTCACAGGCACACCGAGCTGACAATCTGTTACCGGGATAATATCATGGGTTCTCGCTGCATAAAAACCTGCCACAATATTTCCTTCTTTATCCAATCCAATCGGGAACTGTGCCTTATTACGATACCGGTAAGGTTCTTCCATTCCAACAATCGGTTCGCTCACAGCATCTACCTCTGCTTCCGAAAAGCCACCGAGACGAATCAGATTATTACGCACCTTTTTCTCTTTAAAAGCAAGCTGCGCCTGATAATCCATCGCCTGAATCTGACATCCGCCACAACGTTTATGCAGTGTGCAACGCGGTTTTGTCCGGTTTTCGGAAGGTTCCAAAATCTCTTCTACTCTTGCATACCCATAGTTCTTTTTCACTTTGGTCACGCGAGCATAAATTTTATCCCCCACAATCGCATCTTTTACAAAAAATGCCATACCATCATATTTACCGATTCCCTCACCATCGACACTCATATCTTCAATTGTCAATTCAATCAAATCATTCTTCTGCATGAAAAACTCCTATATCTAACACAAGCAGCCCCGTTTCACGAAGCTGCCCGTCTCATATTTTTACCACTATTTATGTAACAGGTCATAGCTGAACTGTTAATTATTTGCTTGTTCTGCGAATATTGCTCTCTAACAAACGATTGAATCCCAGCCATTCCGTATTATTCTCCGGAACTGCCGCAAAAATCTCGCGAAGTGTTTCCATTTTTGCATCTATATTGTCCGCAAAACTAAGTGCTAATGCTTCTGCTAATGCCGGTTTCTTTGGCGAACCAAATTCCAATTCACCATGATGTGCCAAAATACAATGTTTCAGCTCATTGCCTAAACGAGCCGGGAATCCTTCGATACTACGGATACGTTCCCCGACCATCTCTGCACCAATCATAATATGACCTAATAACTGTCCTTCATCTGTATAATCATTCTCCGGGAATGTAGATAATTCTTCTAATTTTCCAATATCATGAAAAATAGCTGCACTAAGGAGTAAATCACGATTCAAAACAGGATATACACTTGCAAAATAGTCACAGTTTTTCGCAACCCCAAGCGTATGCTCCAATAATCCACCTACAAACCCATGATGAACAGCCTTCGCTGCTGAATGAAATTTGAAACGCTTCTCGAATTCTGCATCTTCCATGAAAAAGCTACTCAGAAGTTTATTTAAGTATGGATTCGCAATCGACTTAATAAGTGCACACAATTCCGCATACATCTCATCTACATTCTTATCAGTTACCGGCAAATAATCCTTCGGGTCATACTCTCCCTCCTGGACTTTTCTCGCACGCTTAATACTAAGCTGCAGATTACCTTGAAAACTAGTAATATCACCTGTTACTGCCACATAATCCAATGCCTCGAATTCATCAATTCCAACAGAACCCGGATCCCAGATTTTAGCATCCAATGTTCCTGTTTTATCCTGCAAAATCACATTGTCATATGGTTTACCTGCTTTTGTTAACGCAGACTGTTTCACCTTACATAAATAAATTTCATTAATTCGTTCGCCTTCTCTGAGGCTCTCGATATACTTCATATAATCTTATCCTTACCCTTCTCTATTTTAATTTAGACGCTTCCACGTCACATCGAAGTGACACATATCCATTATTACTCTGACGTTTGATAATAAGTCGTACATTGTCACCCGGTTTTACCTGTGCCATTCTTTTCTCATAAGCTGATTCGTCATAAATCGCAACTCCGTCCATCTCCACGATAACATCACCACTCTGTATTCCGGCAGTCATCGCAGGTGAATCCATCTTCACTTCTTTTATATAAACACCTCTCGGGATGTCATACGCTTTTTCAATCTCACTGGTAACTGTGCTGATTCCAAGCCCTAAATACGCCACTTCTTTTCCGTTTAATAGTTTTTCTATTAAAGTTTTTACATCAGAAATCGAAACTGCAGTCAAAGTATTCTCATCACCCTGTCGACTGTAGTCCTGCATAACCAGACCAATTACTTCACCATTCACATTAATCAGTGCTCCACTGCCATTTTCATTTGCCACAATATCTGTAGTAAAAACATTGTAATTCGCATCAATTGTCGAAATTGTATTATTGGAAGAAGTAATATTACCTGTTAAAATTGAAAAATTCACACCCATCGGACTTCCGACAGCAATCGCAAGCGTTCCCTGCGGAATAGCTAACGAATTCCCCAAAGTTGCAATCGCAATTTCACTCATAGTACTCTCTTGCATCTCTGAAAGCGGTACACTTAAAATTGCAATTCCCGTATTACCATCATACTGCTTCATCGATGCACGCACAGTCACATCATCAATAAAAGTCACATATACTTCCTGTGCACTTACAATAATTTTCTTCTCTGTTAAAATCAGAAGTTCCTGACTGCTGTTCGCAATGATAATACCCGAACCATGATCCCTGTTCTCATAATCATTATTAAACCAGTCCGTTTCGCTCTGCACACCCGTTACTGTTACTACAAAACGGTTTGCCTGCTGCCCGATGGCATAAAGTTGATTATGCAGCATCTGATAATCTTCAATCGTAGGCTGCCAAACCACCATATCAATCGGGGTTTCCTGTTTCTCACTGTTTTCAACATTTTCTGTATCTTCTGTAGACATAGTCTCCGTCGGTTCATCCTCCGGAATCGACACAACCGGCGTCTGTTTCGGATAGAGTAAATCTTCTATTCTTGGTTGTAAAAAAGCCATTACAACGCTTGCAATTACACCAAACAGTAATGCTAATACACACACGTAGCCTGCCTGTATCACCATCCGCTTTTTATTTACCGGTATCTCTTTTCTTTTCTCTTTGATAAATTCGTACTTGTTTTCCTGCATGCCTTTTCCCTCATTTTAGAAACACGTCACTAAACTTAATTATAAAATGAAACAGAATGGCTTGCAATACTTTATTTTTTGCTTTTCTTGCTCCCTGCTTTCGGCTATAATGTATACGAGGTGATTTATAACTATGAACGAAAAAGTATTACACACACTGGAATATACAAAAATACGAGCAAATTTATCTGAATACGCTTTCAGCGAGGAAGCCAAAAGAAGATGTCTTTCTCTGGTTCCATCCACTGACCGTACTCAAATTGAATTAGAACAAGAACAGACAAAGGATGCCCTAAACCGCTTATTTAAATGTGGTAAGCTTTCCTTTTCCGGGGTCCGTAATTTGAATGACTCGTTAAAAAGATTAGAAATTGGCAGTTCCTTAAACGCTATTGAATTGCTGGCAGTCTGCTCATTACTTGAGGCCGCGAAACGTGCCAAGGCTTTCTCCCGTTCCATCAAAGAGGACGCACCTGAAGATACACTGACCGCATATTTCGCACAGATTGAGCCCCTCTCACCACTATGTGACGAGATTCACAGATGTATTTTATCTGAGGACGAAATTGCAGATGACGCAAGTTCTACCCTACGTTCCATCCGCCGTTCGATGCACTCTATGACCGATAAAATCCGTGCACAAATGAACCAGATGATTAATAACACTACCACACGCAGTTACTTGCAGGACACCGTTATTACCATGCGCGACGGCCGTTACTGTCTTCCTGTAAAAGCAGAAGCCAAGAACATGGTACCCGGTATGGTACATGACCAATCCGGCAAAGGCTCTACTCTTTTTATTGAGCCAATGGCAGTTGTAAACCTGAATAATGAATACAAGGAACTTCTATTGAAGGAAAAAGAAGAGATTGAAAAAATTCTTGCCAACTTGAGTAATCTGGTTTACGAATCCTCTGCTATGATTGCAACAGACTACAAAGTATTAAGCGAATTAGATTTTATTTTTGCCAAGGCATCCTATGCCCAAACATATAATGGTGTAGCCCCGACCTTTAATGACGAAGGACGTATCTACATTAAAAAAGGACGTCATCCTTTATTAGACCAGAAAAAAGTTGTTCCTATTGATGTCCGTCTTGGTGACGACTTTCATTTATTAATTGTAACCGGACCAAATACCGGTGGTAAAACGGTTTCTTTGAAAACTGTCGGATTGCTCACTTTAATGGGACAGTCCGGTCTTCACATTCCGGCTTCCGAACGCTCTGAACTTGGTATTTTCGAAGAAATATTTGCTGATATCGGTGATGAACAGAGTATTGAACAGAATTTAAGTACCTTCTCGTCTCACATGACCAATATCATCCGTATTTTAGAACAGGTAAATGACCGTTCGCTTGTATTGTTTGATGAACTTTGTGCCGGAACAGACCCTACCGAGGGTGCTGCACTTGCGATAGCGATTTTATCAAAAATGCATCTCTATGGTGCCCGGACTATGGCAACTACCCACTACAGCGAGTTGAAAGTTTTTGCGCTTTCGACACCGGGTGTGGAAAACGCATGCTGTGAATTCAACGTGGAAACATTAAGCCCAACCTACCGTCTATTAATCGGTATTCCCGGAAAAAGTAACGCGTTTGCAATCTCTGAAAAACTTGGCTTAGACACAAGCCTCATTGAAGATGCAAAAGGACGTATTTCTGAAAACGATGAAAATTTCGAAGATTTACTGGCAGATTTGGAAAAAAGCCGTGTAACCATCGAAAAAGAACAGTTGGAAATCAACCGCTACAAAGCAGAAATTGAATCTTTAAAAGCCAAATTGGAAGAAAAACACGAGCGTTTGGATGCCAGCCGTGACAAGATTCTCCGCGAAGCCAACGAAGAAGCTTACAATATTCTAAAAGAAGCCAAAGATGTCGCCGATGCAACTATCCGCAACTTCCATAAATACAATAAAGGCACTCCTTCGATGAGTGAAATGGAGAAAGAACGTTCTGCTATACGTGACAAAATGAACGCAAAGCAGAAAAAAATCTCTGACCAGAAAAAGTCTGTGGCACCTGCCGGAGCCGGTCCAAAAAATCTCCGCATCGGTGACCGTGTAAAAGTTCTTAGTATGAACTTGGTCGGAACTGTTCACACCCTCCCGAACGCCAAAGGAGACTTGACCGTTCAGATGGGCATTTTAAGTTCCCAGGTAAATGTCCGTGATTTGCTTTTAATAGAAGACGAAACATCGCCAAACAGTGCGAAATTCCATAAAACCGGTATCGGAAAAGTGAAGCTTAATAAAGCTGCTTCGATTTCACACGAGATTAACCTTATCGGTAAGACTACAGATGAAGCAATTGCACTTCTGGACAAATATTTAGATGATGCATACATCTCTCATCTTCCATCTGTCCGCATTGTACACGGCAAAGGAACCGGTGCACTCCGCAATGCGGTACAGGCTCATTTAAAACGTACTAAGTATGTGAAATCTTATCACCAGGGCGAGTTCGGCGAAGGAGATGCCGGTGTTACAATTGCAGAGTTTGTTTAATTATTCAAAGCCAAAGTAATTATGCAATAATATTTAGAAAGAAAGAGGATATACAATATGGCAACAAAATCAAAAATCCTTGTTGTAGATGACGATAACAATATTGCAGAGTTAATCTCTCTGTATCTCATAAAAGAATGCTTTGACACAAAAATCGTAAACGACGGGGAAGAAGCCTTGCAGGCATTTGAAACGTATCACCCAAATCTGATTTTGTTAGACTTAATGCTTCCGGGCATTGACGGTTATCAGGTTTGTCGCGAAGTCCGTGCAAAATCCAATGTACCAATCATTATGCTTTCTGCCAAAGGTGAGATTTTTGATAAAGTTTTAGGTTTGGAATTAGGCGCTGATGACTATATGATGAAACCATTTGACTCAAAAGAATTGGTCGCACGTGTAAAAGCGGTTTTAAGACGGTATCAGCCTGTTAAAGCAGAAGAACCTGTATCAGACATCAAGTGTGTGACCTACACTGATTTAGACATTAACCTCTCTAATTACTCTGTTGTATATATGGGAGAACAAGTAGATATGCCACCGAAAGAACTAGAACTTTTATACTTTTTGGCATCCTCTCCAAACCAGGTATTTACCCGAGAGCAGCTATTAGATCATATCTGGGGATATGAATACATTGGCGATACACGTACCGTTGATGTGCACGTAAAGCGTCTCCGCGAGAAGATTAAAGACCATGCCAACTGGAGCCTTTCCACCGTTTGGGGCATTGGTTATAAATTCGAGGTCCGGAACTAAGGGAGGAAAACTATGAAGCGTACCCTTTACCTAAAACTGGTAGGCGGTTATTTGTTTTTTCTATTGCTGAGTTTTCTTTCAGTAACACTTTTTATGTATCAGACCACCTATCAGCATTTGGAACAGCAGGAAGCAAACAATCTTTATCACGAAGCTACCGCAATTGCATCATCTTATGGCGCTAACTATTACTCTCACGCCTTAACACAAGACGAGTTTCGCCTACAACTTTCTACTTTAAGTAATTATTCAGGAGCAGCCATCTGGATTGTAGATACGCAGGGTCATATCAATATCGATTCTGCCAATCGCACTAATACTGCACCTAAAATAGAAGGTTTTAATATTTTAGACTTTGGTAACAGATATTATTGCATTGGAAATTTTTATGATTCTTTTTCAGAAAATATCCTGACCGTGTATGCACCGATTACCGTAAGTTATAAAGTACGTGGTTATGTGATTATCCACAAGCCTATTTCAGACATTGTAAACACCGCAAATGTCATTACCACCATCGGCTATCAGACACTTGGATTGATTGCCTTTGCCGGACTTTTGGTTTTTGCGCTTTTTACTTTTGCCATCTATCTGCCGATTCGAAAAATTAAAAAAGCGGCAGATGCTTATGCCCAAGGAGATTTCAGCGCAACAGTCGATGTGCATTCCAACGATGAAATCGGCTATCTGGCTGCTTCTATCAACTATATGGCTACCGAACTACACACCTTAGAGGACGACCAGAAAAAATTTATTTCCAACGTATCTCACGACTTCCGCTCACCTTTGACCTCTATCAAAGGCTACATTGAAGCCATGTTGGATGGTACTATTCCTGTAGAAATGCAGGAAAAATACTTAAATATTATTCTTTTTGAAACAGAACGATTAAATAAACTTACAAAGAGCCTCCTAGAGTTGAACAAATTCGGCTCACGCGGCATAATGCTTGATGTGTCTTCTTTTGACATCAATCAGACTATTAAAACAACTGTACAAACCTTTGAAGGTGTATGTGAGAAAAAGCAATTATCCTTTGATTTAACTCTAACTGGCAATCAGCTGATGGTACGGGCTGACTATGGCAAAATTCAACAGATTTTGTACAACCTGATTGATAACGCCATCAAATTCAGTCATGATAATGCAACTATCTACATAGAGACTACCACCAAAAATGAAAAGGTCTTTGTTTCGGTAAAAGACACCGGCATCGGTATCCCAAAAGATAGCATCAATAAAATATGGGAACGTTTTTACAAATCCGATTTATCGCGTGGTAAGGACAAAAAAGGTACCGGTCTGGGACTTGCTATTGTAAAAGAAATTATTAATGCTCATAATGAAAATATTAACTGTGTCAGCACGGAAGGAGTCGGTACTGAATTTATATTCACACTGCCTCTTGTAGAAAAATAAGTGGGTGATAAAGCTATTTTACCACCCACTTATTTTAATCCAATTTCCTGCAAAACCTCATTTGTAGTCATTCCGCGATACACATAGGTAAGCTCGTTTAACTGAAATGGAAGTTCCACCTGCCCGTCCAGTCGAATCATCCGATAATTATTGCGCAATCGCTCCGCACTACTGATAATAGACTGCCTCACCGATGTTTTTGTTATTTTCTCAACATTTACAATCAAGTCACATATCCGGCAATCCAGTCATCCGTTTCACAGACGGTCGTTTCTGCGTGTTTTATTTCCATAAAATCCAAGTGTCCCCTGAATCGCCTTTCCATCTTTATTCACAATTCTTGCCGGCATTCCGTAAAACATTTGAAACAACAGATTACTTCCATCCACTATTAATAACTTTTGCATTCTTCTTTCTCTATCCTATTTAACTGCAATAACTTCTACTTCACAAAGAACTCCCTTAGGAAGTGCCTTTACCGCTACGCAGGAACGTGCAGGCTTACCTGTAAAGTATTTTGCGTAAACCTCATTAAATGCGGCAAAATCGCCCATATCAGCAAGGAAACAGGTTGTCTTGATAACTTTTTCAAAGTCAAGTCCGTTTGCCTCTAAAATGGCTCCTACGTTCTTACAAGACTGTTCTGCCTGTTCAGCTATTGTTGTTCCGACTACCTCGCCAGTCTCCGGTGAAAGCGGAATCTGCCCTGAGGCAAATAAAAATCCATTTGCCGAAATCGCCTGTGAATATGGTCCGATTGCTGCCGGTGCATTCTTCGTATTTGTTACATCAAACATTGTTATATCCTCCGTTTTCTATTTTATAAAATTGTGTCTCTTCTTATCCGATTCACAATTTTATTCTCTAAATATATTATAGCAAAATACCTAAAATATCAATTTCTGTTGTTTTGCTCATATTGTTTTACTCATTATATTGCTTCGCTTATTAATCCGTTACTTCTACATCCAGTCCCAACTCTGAAGGAAGGAAACGTGGACACACATTGTCCGATGTAGTAATAACAGACGCTGCCAGATAAGACCCCATCTCCACCGCTTCCGGAAGTGTCTTTCCATAAGTCAGCCCGGCTACAACACCGGAACAGAACGCATCTCCTGCTCCTGTTGTATCAATTACCTGCACATTTCTCGCCGGAACATGTCCTTTATTTCCATGAATATCGGCATATACAGCTCCTTCGCCTCCCATTGTTACAATCATTGCCGGAATACGTGCACGCACAACTTTTTCTGCAATAATCTCCTGTAATTCTTCTCTGCTTTTCTCACTATAATCATCCGCAAAAAGAATGCCCGCTTCTAACTGATTGCAAATAAAACAGTCGAAACGTTGGATAAAGTCACGGCGTTGTGCAGCAATTGTCATATTTGAAACAATGGAATAGATTTTCTTGTGATGCTTTTCCGCCAACTGGAATGCTTTTTTTACAATCTCTTTATCCATATCCACTTCCAAAACAATGGAATCAGCATTTGCAAAAATTTCATCCCCCTTTTCCTCCAACAAATCCAAAATCGGCATGAGATTTGGTCTCTGCGAAATAGAACCTGCTAAATCACCTGTGGTGTCAAAAACTGCAAGCCACGTTCCCATACCTGCAGGAAGCGATAAAATATAGTCACAATTTACTTTGTGACGTTTTAGTTTATTCACAACATCTTCGCCCATCGGCGTGTTATCCACAATGCTGACAAAAGTCGGACGCAGTTCCACATTTGCAATATCCTCTGCTACGTTACGGCTTACTCCTCCGTGAATATACTCAATATGTCCCGCATTTCTGCCATCCGGAATATAAGCATCTTCTGGAAATCCTTTAATATCTACAAAAACGGCGCCAATTACAACAATACCCATCGTTATCCTCTTTTCCACTTTCCAAATATTTTTCAAAACAGTATTTTACATTTTCTATTATAACAAAACTATTCCCTGACTGCTACCTTTTCCCTGTATCTTTGTTGAATTCATTGCATTTTAATTTGCATTAACCTATAATTATAACATCAATATTTATAACCTATCCGAGTGCAACGGATAATATGCTTCTACTGCCTATTCCTGCCCGGATAGTTACAATTATATAAGATATAAAGAGGGAATCGAAAATGAAAATGTTAAAAAAACAAAGTCTGAAATCCTGTTTAGGTCTGATTCTTATCTTCTATGCCATGTGCATTTTCTTTGCCATCGTCATAGCTCCATCTCTTTCCACCGCTATGCAAAAGCCTGTCTCTTCAGATGAGATTGATTACACCGGTGATATTGAAGGGCTATATATATCAGGTACTATTTATGGCATCTATGACTGGTATTGTGAAGAAACAAGTGATGATGAAACAATTGCCAAAGAGTACATTATCGATGCCGATAATTATTACTTCATCGGACTGCGGGCAGAATACAGCGATATGGACGATGCTGATGCCTTATTAGATGCCTCTACACTGTATTTGAACGGTGCTGATGACGGAACACAGCTTCAACAGTCCCAGTACGAAGTCTATGGCATTATTAAACCAATGCCGGCTGACAGTTTAGAATTCTACTATGAATATGCCGACTGGTGTGAACTCGACAGAGATATGTTTCTTCCATATTACATTGATGTAAACACCTACGGAAGCTATGATACCTTTGATTTGGTTCTGTTTTGCATCATAATTTTATTACTGTTTGCGCTTGGTACTACCTTCATCGTATTACCACTCACCGGACACTACCAGAAAAACATAAAAAAATACATTAATAGCTCCCTAAATGCAGAGCTCGCAACTGCCAAAGTTGAAAACTTCTTATCCACAGTATCTCTTACAAACGGTATGCGTTACAACCACGAGTTTATTTATGGCAGTAATGGGGCTACTACTATCTTTGGTGAAACAGAAAAGCTTGTATGGGCATATAAACATATTATAAGACACAAACGTTATTTCATTACGGTACATAAGTCATACTCGCTTATTCTCGGCTTTGCAGACGGAACACAACAGATGGCAAGCATTAAAAAAGAAGCTTTCTTAGATGAGCACCTCGCAAACTTACAGACACTCTGTCCAAAGGCAATCATCGGTTACTCTGATGACTTGGCAAGAATGTTTAAGAAAGACCTTCCACAATTTTTGAATTTACGCTATTACGCATCTGAACAAACAGTTAAAACCTCAGATAACATTACTAAATAAAGACTTTCCATGTAACATAAAAAGCAGCTCCGGGAATTATTACAATTCCCGGAGCTGCTTTTTAATTCATTAAACTATTAATT
>CAYMTX010000069.1:0-11812 GCA_964393475.1 uncultured Roseburia sp.
TCGATATTCTACATATATATCTATTAAATTCTTTTGTATTTTAATTATTCTCTGCCATTGCAATTGTTAAAATCTGATTTGAAATGTTAAGAGCATGATCACCGATTCGCTCGAAATCTGTCAGCATTTCCGTGAATAGAATACTTCCCTCGTCTGAGCAGGAACCTTTCTGGATTCTGTCAAACATACTGTTACGGTATGCAACCGTCAAATCATCAATCTTCTGTTCCATGCAGGCAACTTTTTCATGCCATTTAATGACATCTTCCGGTTCTTCTTCCAATAGTACAAATAATTTACCACAGATATCCTTCATTTCCCTGATATCGCTCAACGCCTGTTCTGAAAAACGGATATTCTTTTCTTCTATCATAGTAATATATTCTGCAATATTAATCGCATGATCACCAATTCGCTCTACATTACTCGTAATCGTAAACAACGCATTAAACATCTTGCTTGCACTATTTGTTTTTTCATATGCCGCTACGTTCGTAATATACGTAGAAATCTCTTTATTCAAGAAATCCACATATTCTTCACGTTCCTGTATCTCCGCAAGTTTGCCCGTATTATGTCCTGCAAACACCTCAAATGCACCTAATACGTTCTCTTTTGCCATACCCAGCATCCGGTTCAGTTCTTTTTTAATACTTTCAATCAGGATGACAGTTCCACCAAGTTTTTCGATATTAACAAGCTTCATATCCAAAAGGTACTGCGTTCTGATACCCTCTACCTGCTCGTCTTTATCCTTTAAAACAAAGGTTGCTATCTTTGGTAAAACCGTTCCGACCGGAAGTAATAAACAAGTTGTTACGATATTAAAAGTTGTATGTAAGTTCGCAATCTGTTTTGAAACATCTCCCGGCGACCAGCCCTCTACCAGTAGAATAAGCGGTGTGCTCAAGCAAAGTATTGTAAATACAATTGTTCCAAAAATATTAAATGTAATATGCACTACTGTCGTTCTCTTTGCATTTCTACTTGTACCGACCGATGCCAACAATGCAGTTACACAAGTACCGATATTCTGACCAAACAGTACAAATGCTGCACTATTCAAGGTCACCGCCCCACTCATGGCTAACGCCTGAAGAATACCAACTGACGCAGAGGACGACTGAATGATTGCAGTAAATATCGTACCTGCTAAGATACCCAAAATCGGATTTTCAAATGTACTCAGTAATCCAACAAATTCTTCCATCTCGGCTAACGGTTTCATTGCTGTACTCATCATATCCATACCAATAAACAACACACCTAGGCCTGCCACAATTTCACCAATATGATGTAATCTCTCATTTTTCATGAATACAATCGCTGCTACACCAACAAAAGCAAGTAATGGTGCCAGTTCTCCCACATCCAATGCGATTAACTGACCGGTAATCGTTGTACCGATATTAGCACCCATAATAATCCAGACAGCCTGCTGCAACGTCATCATTCCCGAATTAACAAAACCCACAACCATAACTGTTGTGGCAGAAGATGACTGGATAATCGCAGTAATTAACGCACCTACTAACACACCTACTAAACGATTGGCTGTAATTTTTTCCAAAATGAGCTTCATTTTGTTTCCAGCTGCAGCTTCTAATCCTGTACTCATCATCTGCATACCATAAAGAAATAGTGCCAGTCCGCCCAACATACTCAAAATATTTGTAATAGACATTTTTAATTTTCCTCCAAATTTTCGTACACAAACAAGCCCATGTCTCCATAGGCCGGCATCAGAAAAGTGAGGTTATTTTTTTCCATCTGTATTGTGAATATAATTAAGAACCGCAGTACGCTCACTTAAGCGCGGAAACTCCACAATGCGCTCGACTGCATAGAAATTAGAAAGCAAAAAAGAAAAAGCTGCTACACATAAGAAAACCATAGACAACTTTATAGTTCTTCTGGCAGTTGTAATATGCATTGCAATCTGATTATCGGAAAAAGCACTACGGGAACATATAAACACTGTCGATTCTACATCCACATCCGTAAGAACTTCTTCTTTCATATCCGAACTAATAACAACCGCACTTTGAGGGTATACAAAGATAGAATCTGCCCTGACCTCGTCAACGCACATCCCTGTCAAAAGAATAAGCAACGCTATAAAATTAAATATCCATTGTTTATTCTGCAACATACAAAATCCCTCCATGTTAAATATAACATGGAGGGACCAAATTTACTACTAAAATCTTTCTAAGCCGAAATTATAATATACCGGCATTATAAAACCCAGCCGGAGAAACACTGAAATGCCAGAAACAATCCGAATGCTGCCGGAATCACAGCATACTTACTTACTTCTGCAAGCTCCATTCTCTTTTCCATCGCTGTAAACATGGCATTTAACACTGCAAATACCACTCCGCCGCAAATTACCAACTTCCATACCGGAGCTGTCGCTAATCCTGCCGCCCATGGCAGTACCGCAAATGTAACTGCTGCAAGAACCGCCTGACAAATCGGGCAACCCTCTTCTGTCTGTATGAAATGCGTAATTACCAGTGCCGCAAGGCTCACTGCCACAAGATACGGAATACCCATCTTCGGAAGAATATAATGCGGTAAAGCCATTTTCACCAAAATAGAAATCAGCAGGACGATGCCAAGCACAACGGCAAGGACTGAATTTAAAATTGTTGTTCGATTCTTCATAATATAACCATTCCTCCTTACCATGTTGTCGCACTCGTCACTGCATCTACTCCGGTTACAAATCCGACTGCGGAGTTGACACTGCGTGCCACAGCCTTAGAAGTTACCGTTGCACCTGCAATCGCATCCACATTTGTTCCAATCTCCGCATCACCTTCCGTCCACAAAAACTGTGCCAGAAAATCCACGTCAGACAGTGCATTTGCACCAAGACCATAAGTTTCTTCCATCTCACGGACTACAAGCCCTTTGACATCTCCGGTGTTATCTACACCAATCAGCATGACCAAATCTCCTGCATATCCATAAGCAGATGTCATAACTACACAACCATTATCGGCTCTGTATACCGCTTTAATATTCGCATCTTCTCCATCATAAACTTCTTCTGTAAAAGAAGTACTTCCCGGGAGAAGTGCAAGCATTAACGTATTTAATTCTGCCTCATAATTTTCTCTTGCCGTATCTGCCACAGCAGTCTTTGTTCCAAAAAGGATACCGGCAGACAGACCGATTACAAGAACGGGAATCATAAGTGATTTAATTTTCATGTCTGCCTCCTTTCCGATAGCCAAAACGGCGCGGTGCTGTATAGAAATCCAAAATCCAGACGAAGCCATTCATCAACAGAATCGCATAAGTAACTCCTTCTGGAAATAAACCGAAGTAACGGAAGATAACGGTTAAAATACCACAGCCGATACCATATAAAATCTGTCCAGTTGGTGTCACCGGAGAAGTCGCATAATCTGTCGCCATAAAGAATGCACCAAGTACAACACCGCCGCCAAGCACACTGTATAACATCCAGCCAATCGGATCTTCTGTCTTAAAGAAAATCAGCGAAAGCACTGCTACTGTTCCAAGATAAGCTGCCGGTATGCGCACCGAAATGACTTTACGGTAAATTAAATATGCTCCGCCGATGAGCAATGCCACTGTACAAGTCTCACCAATTGTTCCTCCGATATTTCCAAAAAACATCGTAACCAGACTTTCTTCCGGAAGTGCCGGCATCTGCATATGATGAAGCGGTGTAGCAGAAGCCGCCATATCCACATTCGAACCAAATAAGGAAAGTTCTGCACCCGGTGCCGCGTAGCGTGTCAAATACACCGGACATACCAGCATCAAAAATGCCCTGCCTGCCAGTGCCGGATTGAAAATATTCTTTCCAAGACCGCCGCACATTCCTTTTATCACAATAATTGCAAACGCACTGCCAATTACAGCGATTTCATACGGAACGGTAGCCGGAAGTGTCAGCGCAAGAAGTAATCCGGTTACAATTGCGGAACCGTCTGCCGCCGTATTCCGTTTCAAGAACAATGCTCCGCAAATCCACTCTGCCGCCAGTGCAGATGCTACACATACAATTGCTACAAATAATGCTCTCACACCAAAATAAAATACACCCGCAAGTAATGCCGGAAGTAATGCAATTACCACATCAAGCATAATACTTCTTGTATTCACTCTATTTCGGATATGAGGAGAGGAAGTAACTGTTAAATTCATGATTTCTTTCCCTCCCTTACTAATACCTTTCCTAACCGAAACTGCTCTACTAATGGCAGTTTTCCCGGACATTCATATGCACAGGAACCACATTCCATACAATCGTTCACGCGGAATCGTTTTAATCCTTCCACATCGCCTTTCTTCGCATATGCATACAGGTACAGCGGTTGTAAACGTGTCGGACATACACTTAAACACTTACCACACCGGATACAAATCCGGTCTTCTGCTTCTCCATTCTGTGCATTAGACAGACATAAGACTGCATTCGTTCCTTTTATCACCGGCGCGGATAAGTCTGGCTGAGCCTGTCCCATCATCGGGCCGCCGTTAATCACTTTCCATACATCTTCTTTCAATCCACCCGCAGCCTGAATCAGTTCTTCCATCGAAATTCCCATCGGAACTACATAGTTAGCCGGATTCTTCACTGCTTCACCGGTAACGGTTACAATTCTTCCTGTGACCGGTTTCCCCAGACATACAGCTCTATACGTTGCTTCATAGGTTGCCACATTGAACACAACACAGCCTACACTCGGCGGAAGCTGTCCCGGTATGATTTCTTTGCCGGTCACTGCCTGAACAAGCTGACGCTCTGCGCCCTGCGGATAACGTGTCGGTAAAATGCGAAGTTCAATCTTATCCTCGTTTTCCAGCACCTCTTTTAATACTTTGATTGCTTCTTTTTTATTATCTTCAATCGCTAACACCATGCGCTCCGGATTTACAACCTGTGCAATAATCTTCATACCTTCAATCACCTGCTTCGGATTCGTCCGAAGCAGCATATCATCCGCTGTAATATACGGCTCGCATTCACACGCATTGGCAATTAATGTATCAATCTTTGCATCTACTGCCGATTTAATACTGGTGGAAAAAGTAGCTCCGCCCATACCTACAATCCCGGCTTCACGGATAATATCGATGATTTCTTCTTTACTTAATACCGAATAATCCTCATGTGCTACCATTGCCGTATCCAATGTGCCCTGAAAATCATTTTCGATGACAACAGACAATACCATATCTCCCTTTGGATGTCTTCTCGGCTCAACGGCAATTACTTTACCAGACACGGAAGCATGTACCGGAACACACAAGCCTTCTCCGTCACCGATTTTCTGTCCTTTTTTCACTACGTCCCCTACGGCAACCAGCGGTGTACAGACAACTCCGATATGCTGCTGCATCGGAATAACGACCTGTTTTGGTTTCTCTAATCTTTGAAGTCCTCCACCGGAAGACAATGACTTCTTATCTTCCGGATGCACTCCTCCATAAAACAAATGTCTCATACATTCTCTCTTTCCTAACGAATTACTGTTCACTCTGTCCTGCTTTTTCAATTAACGCTTTAAAATCACCAATT
Source organism: uncultured Roseburia sp. (assembly GCA_964393475.1). GTDB lineage: Bacteria > Bacillota > Clostridia > Lachnospirales > Lachnospiraceae > Roseburia. The sequence continues at coordinate 5,567 of CAYMTX010000069.1, forward strand.
TTAATAGTTACGGAAGCAAGCAAATCGACATCCGTTGCCTTTTCTGCTTCATCGACTGCAATTTCGGCTACGTCAGAAATAGTCTTACCTGTGATGTAAGATGCAAAAGATGCTGCCTGCTCATTCCATTCTGCAATCGCTCCTGCCCACGCTACCATTCCATAATCCGCACCTTTTTCATTTTTTGTAAGAACCGGTGCTGCAAAATCTGTTGTAATCTTACCTTCCGTATCAAATGTAACATCTGCCTGCACCGCATCAATCACACAACTTGTAATTTCATCATAGTGCATAGTAACTGCTGCAACCGTTGTATATACAGAAGCGGTACCGGCTTTTTCTGCAGTTGCAGATGCGTTATCATGCGGTGTTGTTATGGAAACCAGTTTTAACGTATCCCAGTGTGCTGCCCCTAAATCGGTAGCATTATTCACTGCTGCTACGATTGGATCTATAAAACCTGCAATTGCCATTGTCGCAGAAGATGCCAAATCGGTATCTGCTGCTTTTCCATCTTCCGTAATCGCAATTCCTTTCACTTCCTCTGCTGTCTTACCGACTACATATTCTGCTACTGCTGCCGCCTGTGCATCCCATTCTGCAATCGCTCCGCCCCATGCTACCATTCCGTAGTCTGCACCAAGTTCATTTTTACTCAAAAATTCTGTTGCTGTTGTTGTAATTTCACCTGTTGCTGAAAATGTATTTGCTCCCTGAATCTGGTCGATCACACAACTGTTAATCAGCCCGTCTGCATCCACTGTTACTGCAACAATTGTGATATCTGCCTGTGCCGTACCTTCTGCATCCGCCGATGCATCTGTACCGGAAAGACTTGTTGTAACAGATAACCCTGTCTTCACCGGACGCGGTTCTGAGGTGGAAGCAGATGTACCGTCTACTGTTTCATCCGTTTTCTCTGTCTTATCGGCAACTGTCTCAGTACCTACAGTACCGACCGCCTCGCTTTCCATTTTTTCTACCACTGCTGTGCCTGCGCAGCCTGTAAACATGCCGACAGACAATGTGACTGTCAATAAAAGTGCAAGTGACTTTTTCATAAAAATACCTCCATTTGTGATTTTTTTAACATACAAAAAACATTGTAGCAGAGGTATCTTAATTCTACATTTATACAACCTTAATAAATATTAAGGTACTGCAAAAGCGGTAATTCTACAATAAATACGGTCCCTTCCCCTGGTTTGCTCTCCACTTGTATTGTTCCGTGGTGTGCTTCAACTACTTGAGCAGCAATTGCCAGCCCAAGTCCGGTTCCCTGCCCGCCTTTTTTTGTTGTAAAAAACGGTTCAAAAATCCGTTTCATAGATTCTTCCGTAATTCCGTAACCATTATCCTCCACTCTAAACAATAGATTTTTGTCTGATATCATGGTATGGACTGTCACCAGCCCGCCCTTTTCCTCTACTGCATGAAAGGCATTCAGTAAAAGATTTAATAAAAGCTGGGATAGCTGTGTCTCATTCCCCATCACATGCTGTCCCTGTGCATGTAATTGTAATTCAACCGTGACCGGCTTTGGCTTTGCCGGGTTTGCAATTTCCACAACCTTTCGTACAACTGTATCTAATTCTAATGCCTGAAAATCGGTATCTGTATTTTTCCGTGCCAAATCCTGCAAACGCGAAACAACGGTTTTGGCTTTTCTTGAAGTGTTATATATTTCCAAAACTTCATCATACAGTTCATTTTCTTCCGGTGAAAGTTTTTCTAAGACCAGAATACTATAACCCATAATCGGTGCAAGCAGATTATTAAATTCATGTGCAATACCGGAGGTTAAAGTTCCCATCAGTTCCAATCTCTGATGATGTGCAAATTCCTGTGTCTGTCGGTTCAGTTCTTCCATTGCAGCGTTTTTCTTCTGCAAAATCTCCACTTCCCGCATTGCCCGCTGCGAACCGCGAAAGGTATACAACAACAGAATGACCAGACAGACGAGGCCCAGAAATGCCATGCCACCATACGCGAGTAACTGTACAGCACCGGAACGCATCGGTCTTGTCATCTCGTCATAATCCGTGGATACACCAATCGCCAGCACACCATTTGTATCTCCGGTTGCCGGCACAACTGCCATTCTTGCGGTATAAGCTTTTCCGGTTGCACTGCTGACTGCATCACAAAAATCAGTTCCTTCTTCCTGTTTCTTCTGCTGTGACATCAAAAATTCCAGCATACTGAATTTACTATCCTCTTTCGTGAAACTTCCGATTTCATCTGCAACTGTCTCGTGCTGTCTTCGATGTACCAGGGTCTTGGCTCCTGCATCCATCATAATAATCTCATTTTGCAGTTCCGCTGAAAGATTCACTGTTATCTCTTCGTAAAATGCGGTCAGCGCTATCAGTACTCCGTAAGAAGTTCTTCCATCCGCCTCTTTAAAAATCCCCATGTATACCGTCCCGTCACCATCCACACACGGGCGCACAATTACATCCTTCACGGTATCACTTTTTTCAAACAATTGATAATCCTGTCGCCCGCTTACCGATAAAAGCGGTTCTCCTGCTTTTAACAGCAGAACCTCTGCAACCTTTTTATCCTGCCCCAGCAAGCTCTCCGCCAGTACCTCACGCATTTGTGTTTCATCTGCACGACCTGCCAGCCAGTCTTCTTCGATTCTTTTACATTCTTCATGCTCCATCGTATGCACCAGATTTTCCGTATAACGTTCCAGTTCGCTCTCCGCGCTTAAATCCACGGAGCGCGCCAGACTGATTAACTGATTATCCGTATTCTCCAGTATCAGCACACTGTAATGCTGATACATCCGCACAGTCAGCACAACACCTATTATAATTATCAATACCATAGCAGTCACTACTATAGCAAAACGCCGTTTTGAGTATCCGATTTTTTTCAAAAGGTCTTCCCCCTTGTCAAGTATTCAAATTTTGTTTATATTTATTATAGTCACTATTCAGCCATGTAATGGCGAGAAAGCACGTAAAACGTGCGATTTTGCGAATGAAATGAAGAGGAGGCTGAATAGTTCTTATCAGATATTAGAATAGATGATTTAAAAACTGATGTAAAGGGGGAGACTTGCCACATGACAAATAAAGTACTGATTGTCGATGATGATGACGCCGTTCTGAATATGCTCTATAAGGTAATCAAAAGTAATGGTATTGATGCTGACACCTGTTCCAGTGGTGAATCCGCTTTAGAACAGATTGAGAAACAGAATTACGATTTGATTCTATTAGATATTAACATGCAGGGAATGGATGGCTTTCAGGTAGTGGAAACCCTTCGGAACCGCGGTATTCAAATTCCGATTATTATTTTAAGTGGCAGAGCGGAAGACTACGATATGCTCTATGGTTTAGACATTGGTGCTGACGATTATATCACCAAACCATTCAATCCGGTTATCGTCGGTGCGAAAGTAAAAGCTCTTATCCGGCGAAGTCAAAATGGTTTGGAAGGAAGTACCGATATTATCACTGCCGGCCCATTCCAATACAATACCAGCACTTTACGTTTCTATAAAAATGGCGAAGAAATTTTACTCTCCGCCAAAGAAAATGCCATTATGAAACTTTTTATTGATAACGTCAACCGTATCTTTTCCAAGGATATGCTTTATGATTTGATTTGGGGCGAGAGCATTATTGATGAAAATGCCATTATGGTCTATATTAATCGCCTGCGTGCCAAGATAGAAGAGAACCCGGGTAATCCGCAGTACATCCAAACAGTACGTGGGCTCGGATATCGTTTTGTAATTTAATCACCCCTTACCACATATTAGGAGGAATAAACACAATATGAAAAAGGCATTCTAACCCTATACCAAAAATCGCTGTAAGGTTAACACCTACAGCGATTTTTATTTATGATTTCTTCACACCATCTGTTCATATTCTTCTTTCGATACCGGTTTTGAAAAATAGAATCCCTGAATATCATCACATTTCATTTCTTGTAAGAATTTAAGTTGTGTCTGTCTTTCTACACCTTCTGCCGTAATATGAAGGCCCATTTGTTGTCCCATACGAATAATATGATACAACAATGTTTCTCCGTCTCTGTTACCGATATTATCTATCAACGACTTATCCAGCTTTAAAGTATCAAAACACTGTGTACTTAAAGTTGCAAGAGAGGAATAGCCCGTACCAAAATCATCCATCAAAATCTTAATTCCCATTTGACGGAACTCATTTAACAAATTATATATATCCTTCTTCTCTTCCATAATGGTCTCTGTAACTTCTAACTGTATGAATTCCGGCAAAATTCCATATTCCTCCAGAATCCGTGCATAGCGCTTCTCTATATCTTTGCTATACAGCGAAGCTCTGCTTATATTAACAGAAACAGGGTATATTGTTCTACCCTCATCAAGCCATTGTTTCTGCTGTTTGCATACGGAGCGGAACATATACTCATCCAATTTCATTATCATACCGTTGCACTCAAACAATGGTATAAACTGCCCCGGTGAAATCATCTCCCCATTTTCATCACGCCAGCGTACCAATGCCTCACTTCCTACAATCTTACAATCCAAAGCACTGTATTTCGGCTGATACCATACTTCAAATTCTTCCTTCTCCAACGCATTCGGGAAACGTCCTTCTAACTGCTTCTCATACTGCTTTTTCAATCGGTTGACCTCACTGTAAAAAGCGTACTGTAATTCCGGTCTCGCCGCTGCATATTCCTTTGCTATCTTTGCCTTACTATACGACTCCTCTATCGTATCTTCATCTGTCATTGCAAAAACGCCATACTCCATACGGATTCCATAAACCGGCAAGGTCTTTGTTTTCTCATGAATCTGTTTTGAAATTATCTCCATCCGCTGAACTAATTCATCATCATCGGAAGCTGCTATATACATGATGAACATATCATCTTTCACATGTGCTGACAATTCATCCTTTCTCATTGAAGTACTTACAATCTCCCAGATTTCCCGGATTGCAGTGTTGCGGGCACCACTACCTGCAACAATCGTAATATTATCAAAATTAGTAATTTCTATTAAAACAAGATATCCCTGACGATTCCGTCTGCATTCCGCATCAAGACAGAACTTAATAAAATTATCCCCGTCAGTAAACGGATCTACATATGCAAGCTGCAACATCTCTTCATGCTTTTCTTGAATAATCCGCACAATCATCAGCGCACCGATAACGACCAGAACTACTACCGCGATACTGGTTGCATACTGATTTATCTGTATCGGCATTACCCTCGCTTGCAGTACGGAAGCCGGAATAATCGTAAGTATATACCATGTAACAGAACCATCCAGCAAACTCATCGGAACACAGTAGTAATAATTTTTTTCCGACAAATAAAAGGTACCGCTTCCCTCTTGCTTCTGTTCCATCTGTTGCTGCAAATTTCCCAGTATTTCTTCATTCTTATCATCAATTTCAATCAACTGTTCAAATATATTATTTCCGAGTAAAAAATCATCGCTGTCTATCACAGCCATAATCTCTCCGCCTTCATTTACAATGCAACTGTACCCCTGCCCTTCAAAACTCTCTATCTGAAGTGACTTATTAAACTCCTCCGTGTCATACGCTACCCCGAATACACCCTTGATATTCCCTGCCTCATCACGTATCGGAACTGTCATTACATTAACCGGACTGTGTTCTTCTAAGATTGCATCGGATAAAACCCCTGTAATATAAGCATTTCCTTTCATTCCTTCCCGATAGAATTCCCGGTACGAAAGGTCTTCCGTCTCTCCATCTGTCGAATAGGTCACTCCACCTTCAAATGTAATGGCAAAACGCTTTAGATTAAAATCTTCCATAAAAATCTTAAACTCTTCCAGTTTTTCGTTCGTTGACTCCGGCATTTCAGGTTCCAATTTCTTCACCAAAGAATTTAACAACTCATATTTTGCCGAAATCCTTGCATCAAGTATTTGTGCATTCTGTCTTGCCACATCTTCCAAATTCTGTTGCATCTGTTCTTCCAACTCTGCAATTGTAAAAAAATGACTATGTAACACTACAATTGTTATACAACAAAATACGACTGTAATAATGATACTTTTTTTCAATTCCGAACGTTGACCGTTAAGAAACTTTCTTAACAAGGCTTTTCTCTTCATTTCACGTCTCCCGAATCTAATGAAAGCAGCAGAATGCGCTCGGAAATCATTTTCCGACTGCATTCCACTGCTTTCATTACTCATGTAATATTGGTCGAGTAAAAGGGCAGAGTTGTTGCGTTGCGTTGCGT
>CAYMTX010000070.1:0-11660 GCA_964393475.1 uncultured Roseburia sp.
CACATTTTTTTATGCACTTCCTCTTTTTTACTTTGAATACTCCAAAAATCCCTCTCCCAAAACTTCTCTTGCATCCGACACAATCACAAATGCATTCGGATCAACCTCTGCTACAATTTCCTTCACCCCAACAATTTCTTTCTGGGAAACAACACAGTAAAGCATACATTTATCTTCACCCGAGTACATTCCTTTTGCATAAAGACCTGTCACGCCACGGTCCAAATCCTGCAAAATGCGCTTTGCCACGATGTCATGCTTACTTGTAATAATAAAAGCTGCTTTTGAAAACTTGAATCCTTCCATTATCATATCTGACATCTTTGTCATAACCATAATCGCAATAATAGAATACATTCCTGCATAAATACCAAACACGTACAGTCCAATCATCACAATCATCGCATCCAGTACTTGCATAATCTGAACAACAGAATAGTGTCTCATATAATTTTGAATAATGGTAGCTACCATATCCGTACCGCCAGTCGTTGCTTTCGCAAGAAGTATAAGTCCCATACCAAGTCCGGCGATAGTACCGCCGACTACAGATGCCAGAAAATAGTCTCCATGTGCTAAATCAACTGCCGGAATAACATACAGCCATGCCGATAATAAAGCCGTTCCTATTACAGTCCGAAAGATAAAACTTCTTCCTTTTACTTTATATGCAATCAAAAATACCGGAATATTCAAGATAAGATTCGTCAACCATAATGGCATGCCTCCCGGCACAATTTTACTCGTCATCTCTTTGATTACAATGGAAAGACCGGTGAAACCACCCGTTACCAGACTAATCGGATCCAGAAAACACTGAATCGCTCCCGCCAGCAGACCGGTTCCTACTATAATAAAGATATAATCCCAGACTGCATTCTTTTTGCTAATAAATCGTTGCATGATACTTTTCCTCATAGTCATTTATTATATTTTATCTTTTAAAGGTCCGCACGTAGTATATCAGAAATAGTTTGTCATTTCAAGATAGTCCATTTCCTCATTTTTTAAATTTGTCAGACATTTTCACCTATTTTTTTCTTTTTTTTCATTTTGAAAATTGCAAGTCTTTTTTTTCGAATTTCACCTCTAAATGTCAACTTTATCATTTCTTCACAAAACGTACATTCGATTTTTTTACTATGTAAACCACTTTTTTGAGTGTTTTTAATGTGGATAACGTGGATAACTTCGTGTATAACTCACTTTTTTCGATTTTTTGGGGATTTTTGATGTGGATAACTTTTTTATAATTTTCGAATCTTTTTTCAACATTTTTTAACATTTTTTTATATTTTGTGCATCTTGCACACTTGACAATGTTATATCTGCATATGTTCTTTTTTAATTTTCAAACAAAAATCATAAATTGTCACACAATATCATTTTATTCTTATCTCTTCATAACAAAGGTATCGCTTTCTATCAAACAAAAAATTCCGGGCACCTAGTTATCAAAATAATTTGATAACTAGGTGCCCGGAATTTTTAAGTTTTACACACTTAGAAAATTCTTCTTACACAAATAATATTTTTATATGAAGCAGGCGAAGTATACTTAATGCCATCTCTCGCATTGCTTGCATGTACAATCGTATCATTTCCTACATAAATTGCTACATGTCCGCTATAACAGATAATATCCCCCGGCTGCATGTTTGAAGTACTCACTTCATAGCCGACACTTCTCATTGATTTTGAGGAATGCGGAAGTGAAATACCAAATGCCGCATAAACAGACATAACAAAACCGGAACAATCTGCACCATCTGTCAAGCTTGTACCACCATAAACATACGGATTTCCTACAAACTGACATGCATAATCTACGACTGCCTGACCATTGGAACTGCCTGCAGATGCATAACTATTTTCGCTCTTATTAGCCGCGGCTGCCTGTGCTTCTTTTTTACGCCTTGCTGCTTCTGCCGCTGCAGCTGCCTTTTTACGTTCTTCCTCTTCTTTTTTCAGTCGAGCTTCCTCTTCTTCCTTGGACTCAGCTGTCACATACTCTGTCCAAAGTTCTACATAATCTGTTGACACATAACCTTCGCCCTCGGAAGTCGTTACCAATACCCAACCGTCCATATACATAGACTCATCCACTACCACAAAGTCATCTCCCTCAGGGAGCATTGTAAGAATCTTAGACTCCGTAGTTGGTTCCATTCTTACATTCAGTGTCATTGTAGTAACCGTTGCATAACGTGTACTTACTTTCCGGGCCAGTTCTTCATCTCCAACTACTACATATTCACATTTGACATATCCGGTTACACTACCGGATGTAATTTGATACCATCCGTTTTCTGTAGTCTCTAATACAGTAGCTGCAGAATCATCATAAAGCTTTCCTAAAACTTCGCTCTCCGTACTTGCTTCAGCACGCACATTCACATAGTTATCAACTTGTGCAATCGCTACACCAACGTATGGTGCACGTAATTCTTCTAATACGGAAACAGTACCATTTACTTCCTGCTTCGCCCTCTCCATTATCCCTAATGCCTTCAGACTCCGCACCACTTCCGGCGTTTCTGCTACATTTTCTTCCTCCACGATTACTTCTGTAACTTCTGTCGCCGAAACAACTTTTGTATCATTCACCACATATACTAATGCAGGGACTCCTGACAAACATATCGTTCCGGCTGCCAACAGACCTGCTATCATCTTACTATTTTTTCTCATTTAGTACTCCTATTTGTTAAATCTTGCGTATTGCACGCTCCGTAATCTCTACTCGGCGTTCCTTATACAATCTGCCGACCGCCCGTTTAAATGCGTTTTTGCTTAAACCTGTCTCTCTTTTAATAACTTCCGGAGATGCCTTATCTGTAAAAGGAAGCACACCTGCAAACTCATCAATAATCTGCATTACAAGTTCTGCATCATCTTCCATCTGAATATATGCTTTATCCCGCAGGGTAACATCTAATTTACCATCTTCTTTTACATTAGTAACTTTTGCCTCAATTACATCACCAATACGAAGTTTACTGCAGTCTTCATGACGTGGAATCATTGCAGAATATTTATCATCTACTGCAATAAACGTTCCAAAATTATCACTAAACTCGTATACACGACCATTTACAATATCCCCTTCGTTATACGGAGATTCTTTTGATAATAAATCGTATAATTTTTTCATACTGGCGCAGAGTCTGCTGCTCTTATCAATATATAATGTGACTAAGATTTCGTCACCTGCTTCTACTTTTCTCGTCATTTCGTGAAATGGCAAAAACAAATCTTTTTCCAGTCCCCAATTTAAGAATGCACCGATTTTTCCAATCTCTATTACCTCTAAAACTGCCAGACCTCCAAGCGTAATGGCCGGTGTATTGGTAGTAGCAATCATTCGGTCTTTAGAATCTTTATACAAAAACACTTCCAATGTATCTCCGATTTTTGCATCTGTCGGAACCTGCTTCTCCGGCAACAATACACGCGTTTCTGCGTTTCTATCCTCTGCCAGATATACGCCGAATGCTACACGCTTTACAATTGTCAGTTTCTGATATTCGCCTAACTTTAACATTCTTTCCTCCATTAATATAGATGTAATTCCGTCTGGTTACTGTTCAATAAATTGAATAACTGCGTATGGCTTATTCGCCTCATCATTCAATGCCACTGTAATACAATGCTCGTCTATGTATACCACCGGGTATAAAACATCGCCCAGCACTGCTGCCTTACGATATTCCGCCCGTACACGCTCTACTTTAAAATTCTCCGGTAAGTGTTCTTCCGCAACCAGAATATACTTACCATTATTCATATGTTCATTCGTATCGATAAAAAAGTGATGCACCGGCACCGGTGTTCTCGCCTCGCCTTCACCTTTGTATTTAATTTTACGCTCTGACCATGCAAAATCAATCGGTTCCTGAATAGCATCATCATAACATCTTGCCACTTCTTCCGGAATACGGGCAGGCTTTTTGGTTCCATAATTAATGTATACCCAAAGAGAATTTGCCATCGCAACTATCTGATTCTGCTCATCAGTTACGCAAAAATTACGATGTCCATAAAAGCCCTTAAATGAGCATGGAAATGTTCCGATTGTAATCTCCTCACATATCTTCGGCATATCCTTAATCACAATTTCCCATGATGACAGAATCCACGCTTCGTTACGAGCCCTTAAAACATCCATGCCTGCGCCAAGGTCTTCCGATTGAAACGTACACGCGTCCTGTAAATAATCCGTCAACGATGCCAATGTCAATATCTTATCTTTATTCACTTCGCTAAATCTTACTCTGCTTTTTAACTGATACATCTCACTTCACCATATCCATCACGGTCTACTCTTTCCTTTACAAAGAGCACGCGGAGCATTTTTCGATAAGATACAATTCCTATCGAATGAAAAAAATAGCACCACTTTCGTGGTGCTTTTCCTAGCAGGGCTACAAGGATTCGAACCTTGAAATGACGGAGTCAGAGTCCGTTGCCTTACCGTTTGGCGATAGCCCTATATTCATATTGACTGACTGTCTCGCCGTCAACAATAGCTATTATATAAGGTCATCAGAAAAAAATCAAGTGTTTTTTTCAAAAATTTTCAAGTTTTTTTCAATAAGAGCGTACAACACCTCTTCACCCCAGGAAATTCGGGCATTTCCGCTAGTTGCCTCTGTCACATCTTTCTCGATTTTTGACTGTAAATCACTCGGAACCATAACAATTATCTCCACCCTATCAGTATAAATCGTGTCAATAGTAGTCAAATTCTCTTTTCCTATAATATATTGAATTTTTCCAAGACCAACGTAATCCGTTCCGATACTCAATTTACGCCCGGGTAATTTGTCAATAATTGTACTGGCAGCCAATCCTTCCTGCGTTGCCTTCTGATAAGCACGCACCAAGCCACCCGTGCCGAGCAGTGTTCCGCCAAAGTATCTGGTTACTACCACTGCCACATTATGAATATCTTCTTTTAATAATACATCCAGCATCGGCCGACCCGCGGTCTGTGCCGGTTCTCCATCATCTGAGCAGCGACTGATTTCATGGTGGTCACCAATTACAAATGCTGAGCAGTTATGTCTGGCATCCCAGTATTTCTTTTTCATTTCATTAATAAATGCCACTGCCTCCTCTTCTGAATGAATCGGGCGCACAGTTGCAATAAATCTGGATTTCTTTTCAACAATCTCACCTTCACCACCACTGTATACTGTCTTCATAAAATATATACTCCCCTTTTGCACCTAAGCATTTAAAGCCTTGTAATTTTCTTAATAAAATGTTAATCAATTTAAAATACACTTTTTTCTTTATTATAGCACAAATATTTGGTATAATATAGTGATAGTATCTTTAAATAAAGAAAAGACATTTATTTTAATGATAGAAAGGTATGGTATTTTATGAATTACGGAAAGAAAGGTGCCAAGAAGAGAGCTGCAGAACTCACATCAAAATCTACGGTTATTAAGAAAAAACTGCACGTCACATTTTTCAAGGCATTGCTTGTGTTATTTTTCGTTGTTGTTATTTTAGGCGGAAGCACAGCTTATGGTATTTGGAAGGGAATCATCGACTCTTCTCCATCCATTGATGAATTAGATGCCACTCCAACCGGTTATCAGACAATCGTTTTGGATGATGAGGGGAATAAGATTTCTACTTTAGTTGCCAGCGGTTCTAATCGTAAATATGTAACCCTTGACCAGATTCCACAAAATTTGCAGGATGCTTTCGTTGCATTGGAAGACATGCGCTTTTACGAACACAATGGTATTGATTTAAAAGCCATTCTCCGTGCAGGTGTCACAGGAATCAAAAATGGTTTTCACTTTACGCAGGGTGGTAGTACGATTACCCAGCAGTTGTTAAAAAACACTGTTTTGTCAGATGTATGGGCAGGTGAAGAATCATTTGTGGACAAGGTGGTCCGCAAGGTTCAGGAACAGTATATGGCAATCAAACTCGAGAAGCAGGTCGACAAAGACTGGATTTTAGAGAACTACCTCAACGCTATTAATCTCGGTCAGAATACGTTAGGTGTTGCAGTAGCCTCTGAACGATACTTTGGTAAATCCGTTTCGGAATTAACACTTTCCGAATGTACTGTTATTGCTGCCATTACGCAGAATCCTTCCAAGTATAACCCGATTAGCAATCCTGATAAAAATGCAGAACGCCGTCTTCTTACTTTAAATAATATGTTAGAGCAGGAGATGATTTCTCAGGCAGAGTATGATGAGGCACTTGCTGATGATGTCTATGAACGGATTCAGATTATAAATATTGAAACCGGTGAAGAGTCTATAAACTCTTACTTTATTGACGAATTAACCGATCAGGTAATCGAAGATTTGATCGCACAAAAAGGTTATACAGAGTCGCAGGCTTATAAAGCACTGTATCAGGGCGGATTAACTATTTACTCAACTCAGAATACTGAAATGCAGCGTATCGCTGATGAAGAAGTAAATAATTTGGACAACTATCCTACTAATCCAAAAATTTCCTTCTCATACCGTTTATCTATCAAAAAGGCAGACGGAACTTTAAAACATTACAGCGAACAGACGATGTTGAGCTATTACCAGAAGAAAAACAAAAATTACAACATTAACTTTTCTTCGCAGGAAGCTGCTCAGGAAGCAATTGACAAATACAAGGCAGACATTATAGAAGAAGGCGATGAGATTGTCGCAGGTGGCGAAATCGTTACCTTTAATATTCAGCCTCAGGTTGCCTTAACTATTATGGATCAGTCAACAGGTGAAGTAAAAGCAATTGTCGGCGGACGCGGTGATAAAACTGCAAGTAAAACGTTAAACCGTGCTACCAATACAGCCCGTCAGCCGGGTTCTACTTTCAAAATTATTGCTTGCTATGCTGCAGCTTTAGATGCAGGCGGACTTACACTTGCATCGGTACAAGATGATGCTCCGTTCCTTTATTCCGGTGAAAATGCACGTCTTGTATCCAACTACGACAACCGTTACCGCGGTTTTACAACACTACGCGAAGCCATTACATCTTCTCTTAATGTTGTAACTGTTAAAACATATACACAGATTTCACCTCGTCTTGGTTACAGTTATGCTGTGGATTTTGGAATCTCTACTCTGCTTTCCAGCGAGGCAGACAATCAGGCCGTGTGTCTGGGTGGTCTGACGAAAGGCGTTACAAACCTTGATCTTACGGCTGCCTATGCTACCGTTGCAAATGCCGGAACTTATCAGAAGCCACGCTTCTATAGCATGATTTTAGACCACGATGGTAATGTATTATTAGATAATACAACTTCAGAAACACACACTGTCTTAAAGAAAACAACTGCATGGTTATTAACCAATGCCATGGAAGACGTTATGACCATCGGTACCGGTAAGGTTGCTTACTTTGGCCGTTCTATGGCTCAGGCAGGAAAATCTGGTACGACTACAGAAAACCGCGATGCTGTATGGGCAGGTTACACACCTTACTATACTTGCGTTGTATGGGGTGGCTATGATGACAATGCAAAACAGAGTGGAACGCAGGTTTCTTATCCAAAGAAAATTTGGAAAGCAATTATGAGCCGAATCCACGAAGATTTACCATATAGAGACTTTGAACAGCCATCCGCTATTGTACAAGTTGCCGTCTGTAAAGAATCCGGTCTTTTGCCGATTCCCGGCATCTGCGATGCCGACCCTCGCGGAAGTGCTGTAATTACCGAGTACTTTGCAGAAGGTACTGAACCAACCGAACAGTGTAATCATCATATTCTTGCTGAATATTGCAGTGCATCCGGCTATGTAGCGGGTCCATATTGTGGCTGGGGCACTTCCGGTGTTGCGATTGTCGGCGGTTCGTATGAAACCGAAGATGCACCTTATCTGTATGGTTATCCATGTCCGGTGCATGAATACGACCATCCTCTTTACACAGGGGAATACACATATTCTACCGTTCCGGGAACCAGCGAATATACACCATAATTTTTAATTATATGCAAAAAACAAAAAGGATTGTAAAAACATAACAAAATGTGTTTTTACAATCCTTTTTAATGTATCGGAAACAATAAAATTTCTAATAGTACGTACATACACCTTTACAATATGCCATTCTCTATTCTATTTCACATTACGTGTTCATAATTTGTTCATTTAATGTTTTAAAATCTTTCATTTCATGAACACGAATTTGTCATTTCTGTTTCATATAATATGATTATCAAATAAGACAATTTCTAGTATTTAGTTACTAATTAAATAAACTTTTTCATAATCTGCCAGGTAGTTTTCTACCTGGCATCCTCCCTTTTATGGGGTATTTTCCGCAACAATTCAGCTATACTCAGACAACAGAATCATTATACCGGCATGTACTGAATTGTTACTATTTTACACTTCAAAAATTAAATCGCCATAAGACGGCATCGGCCACATTTCTTTATCTACCAGCATTTCAAGTTTATCAACCGGTGCTCTGAGTGCCTTCATAGCACTTGTCACTTCATCACGATAGTAAATAGCCTGTCCGCGCCCTTGTGTCATAGCAGCTGCAGTTCTTGTCACTTCATCAAGTTTAGATAACGCAAGCTTTGTATCCGCTAATAAATCCGACACCTCAGTTAAAATCTCAGTCTGAACACTTACATCAGCACCACATGCTGCTTTTACTTCGTTAATTGATTTTGCAAGTACCGTTGTATAACGGATAACTGCCGGAATAATCTGTTTCGTTGCAATATCAATCATCGCCTTTGCTTCGATATTAATCTCTTTTGAATATAATTCGTATTCGATTTCCACACGTGAATCCAATTCTGCCTTAGTGAATACACCAAATTTTTCAAACAAACTGACTGCTTTCGGTGTATTTAATGCCGGAATTGCATCCACCATCGTCTTCATATTCGGAAGCCCACGGCGTTCTGCTTCTTTTACCCATTCTTCCGAATAACCATCACCATTGAATACAATACGTTCATGTTCCGTAGCATATTTTTTAATCAAATTATGAACTGTTAAATCAAAGTTCTCAGAAGCTTCCAATTCATCACACGCCTCTTTGAATGCTTCTGCCACGATTGTATTTAACACTACATTAGGCTGTGCTACCGAGTCCATAGCACCCAGCATACGGAACTCAAATTTATTGCCGGTAAATGCAAATGGAGATGTTCTATTACGGTCTGCCGCATCCATCATAAAATCCGGAATAGCTTTCACACCGGTCTCTAACTTCTGTCCCTTGATACTATGTGTTGCAGAACCGGTATTTATTAACTGTGTCAATACATCTTGTAACTGCTCACCTAAAAATACTGAAATAATTGCCGGTGGTGCTTCATTTGCCCCCAAACGATGATCATTTCCAACATCCGCGGCCGCCTCGCGCAATAAATCTGCATGTGTATCTACCGCTTTCAAAATACATGTCAGGACCAATAAAAATTGGATATTGTCATGCGGATTCTTACCCGGATCCAATAAATTAATACCATCGTCTGTCGTGATAGACCAGTTATCATGTTTACCGGAACCATTCACACCAGCAAAAGGTTTTTCATGCAATAAACAGTGTAAGCCATGACGGCCTGCCACTTTTTTTAAAGTTTCCATTATTAATTGGTTATGATCCACTGCAATATTAGCCGGAGAATAAATTGGTGCTAATTCATGCTGTGCCGGTGCTGCCTCATTATGCTGTGTCTTAGCAGAAACACCAAGTTTCCACAATTCCACATTCACGTCCCGCATATATGCTGCAACACGTTCCTGAATGCTTCCAAAGTAGTGATCGTCCATTTCCTGACCTTTTGGTGGCATAGCACCAAACAGTGTACGACCTGTAAAAATCAAATCTTTTCTCTGTAAATATTTTTCTCTGTCTACTAAGAAATATTCTTGTTCCGGTCCAACCGATGGTGTCACTCTCTTAGAAGTTGTGTTACCAAATAAACGAATAAGACGAAGAGACTGCTCATTAATTGCCTCCATAGAACGAAGCAATGGTGTTTTCTGATCTAATGCCTCTCCTGTATAGGAACAAAATGCAGTAGGGATACATAAGGTTGCCCCCGCCGCATCCTGTCTTACAAATGCCGGCGAAGTACAATCCCATGCCGTATATCCACGCGCTTCAAAAGTCGCACGTAATCCACCTGAAGGAAAAGAAGATGCATCTGACTCACCTTTGATTAACTCTTTACCTGAAAAACTCATCAAGACCTTGCCGTTTTCCATTGGTGCCGTAATAAAAGCATCATGTTTTTCAGCTGTCACACCTGTAAGCGGCTGGAACCAGTGAGTATAATGTGTTGCACCCTTTTCAATCGCCCACTCTTTCATCTCATGTGCCACTACATCCGCTGTCTCAAGGTCAAGTTCACGTCCTTCTTCCATTACTTCATGAAGTTTTTTATAGACTTTCTTCGGCAACCGAGCCTGCATAACAGAATCGTTAAATACATTTTCACCAAATATATCTGCTACGTTACAATACTCTTTCATCTCTGCATTTCCTTCTTTCATAATAATGCTTTTTCTTGTTACTATATTACTTCTTCTTCATTTATCTTGTCAACTAATAACTTCTCATGGAATCCATTAGTATCTCTTATCAAGAAAAAAAGAAAGGGTGTTTCAAAATGATATCCACCTGTCAAACAAACAGGAAGCTTCTCACTTGAAACACCCTTATTTCATTATTGCGTTATAATCAGATTATTCTGCTTTACCAACAGAACCAAATAATTCCATCTTTGTCTTAACACATTCTCTGATGCCTTCTGCACCCGGTGCTAATAACTTACGTGGGTCAAAGCCCTTGCCTTCTAAATCTTTGCCTGCTTCGATGTATTTACGTGTAGCTTCCTGGAATGCTAACTGACATTCCGTATTCACGTTAATCTTAGCAACGCCAAGAGAAATTGCTTTCTTAATCATATCTTCCGGAATACCTGTACCACCATGAAGAACAAGTGGCATATCCCCTGTCTGCTGCTGGATTGCATCTAATGTTTCAAAGCTTAATCCTGCCCAGTTAGCCGGATATTTACCATGAATATTACCGATACCTGCTGCAAGCATATCTACACCAAGATCAGCAATCATCTTACATTCTGCCGGATCAGCACATTCTCCTGCACCGATAACACCGTCTTCTTCTCCACCGATAGAACCTACTTCTGCTTCGATAGATAAACCTAATGCATGAGCAACATTTACTAATTCTGTAGTCTTAGCAACGTTCTCTTCGATTGGGTAATGAGAACCATCGAACATAATAGAGGTAAATCCTGCTTTGATACATTTATAACATCCTTCATATGAACCATGATCCAAATGTAAAGCTACCGGAACAGTGATTCCTAATTCTTCATCCATAGCCTTAACCATAGCAGCAACAGTCTTAAAGCCTGTCATATATTTACCTGCACCCTCAGATACACCTAAAATAACAGGAGATTTTAATTCCTGTGCTGTTAAGAGAATAGATTTAGTCCATTCCAAATTATTAATGTTAAACTGTCCTACTGCATAGTGACCAGCTTTTGCTTTGTCCAACATTTCTTTTGCAGATACTAACATTTCTCATTCCTCCGTTTTCATTAAATATAATATTTCTAACTGCAACAGTCTTAAAGCCTGTCATATATTTACCTGCACCCTCAGATACACCTAAAA
>CAYMTX010000071.1:0-11497 GCA_964393475.1 uncultured Roseburia sp.
GACAGTATATCAGACTGTTCAAAGAACAGAACATGCAGGCTGTCATCTTAGACCATAATATCGATACTTCTTTCATCACACAGTTAGAGCAGCGCAACGAGCATTACAAATTCATGCGTATTGATGCTGATTTGACAGAGTCCTTAAAAGACGAAACTTCTGCTGACGAATTAAAAGCAGAAACCGATACTTTAACCGAAGTATTCAAAAAAGCATTAAATAACGACAAACTTACTGTTAAGGTCGAGAAGCTGAAAAACGAGAACATCTCTTCTATTATCACACTTTCCGAAGAAGGAAGACGTATGCAGGATATGATGAAGATGTATGCTATGAACGGTATGGGCGGTATGGATATGAGCATGTTCGCTGCTGACCAGACACTCACCTTAAATGCGAACAACGCACTTGTGAAATATATCTTTGAAAATAAAGATTCCGAGCATGTTCCAATGTTCTGTGAACAGCTTTACGACTTGGCCGTACTTTCTAACCAGCAGTTGTCTGTTGATGCTATGACCAAATTCGTAGAACGCAGCAATAAAATTATGATGCTTTTGGCAAAATAATAGTTATAAACAATGTAAAACTCCTAAAAAATCGCTTAGACTGCGAGGTTTAAGCGATTTTTTATTGTTTCCATTTTCTATTCCGTTCTGTAATATTCAAAACTTTTACCTCACTTCCTGTCGTATGGGTTCCAGCAAAAAAATTCAAATCATAGTACCCAATTTTTTGCCGATTTTCAGCCTAAACTGCGAAAAAATGTCTGCCAACTCAAATATACCACATAAAGTAGACACTTCATAGAAATTTATATGCTCCCACACATTAGATACATTGTCTACACAGCCTATGGTATGTCAAATTCAATTTCTACATTTCCCATACCGCAATCCAATGTAATGTTTTTCTCTGCATTCTTATGATTATAGGAAAATGTACCGCCTGCTGTCACCGCAATTAAGGCTACCGCTACACCGAATATTGTACTTGCTGCTCCCGTCAATATCCCAAACCATACCGGAGAAGTCAGTATTAAGAGAATAACAATCCATATCCCCTATAAAATTCCATTGCCTCTTCCCGCTCTTCTTCTGAGATGTCACTTAATAACATTTCCAATTTCTTTAAAAACTCTTCCTTCTTCATTTTCTGTTCCTATGACTTTCACGAAAATAACGATGTAATATTCGCTGAATATATTTCCCACTCTCTGCGGTATTCTGCAAGCTTTTCTTCTCCGGTCTCTGTAATCCGGTAATATCTGCGGTTTCTCCCACCATACTCTCTGTCATATACAAACAAATATCCGTCTTTTTGAAGTCTTCTTAAAACCGGATATAGCGTAGATTCAGAAACTTCAATTACCTGCCTTACATCCTGCATAATCTTGTAACCGTAAGTTCCTTCCTCATCCTTCGAGACAACTGCAAGAACAATCGCATCCAGCAGGGCAGCTCCTGTATTAAATACCATGCGCTCACTCCTCTTTTATCTTGTTATTTGAACAATATTATTTTTATAGCAATACTATATGTTATATAATATTGTTTGTCAACTAGTTTATATATCTCATAACTAACTATTCACAAATCTATTTTTGTGTTATACTAATAAACATGAGTTACCCGACAAATGGTACTTTTAAAGATATTTCATCAGCAACTTGCACAAAACCTTATTTTTTGTGAAAGTTACTGCTAAAAAATGAGAAAATACCATTTGTCGGGCAACTCATAATCATAATCAATACATATAGAAAAGGTAGTTAGTCATGAACACATTTCAATTTATTTTTCAGTACATCAAAAGACACCGATTCCAATATCTCGCAGGTATCTTCACACTTTTTATTGTAGATTTTGCAAGTCTGTACATTCCTAAGCTGACCGGTATCATTACAGACGGTCTGACTGCCCGCACAATCAACTGGGATGATGTTGTACAAAACCTGATTACCATCGGTATTTTAGGTGTAACACTTGCCATCGGACGTTTTCTCTGGCGTTTTTTCCTTTTCGGTTCTGCCCGCAAAATAGAAAAAGAATTACGTGACGATATGTTTGCGCATTTAGAGAAAATGGACGTGGAATACTTCAATGAACATAAAACCGGCGATTTAATGACCCGTTTTACGAGTGATTTGAATGCCATCCGCATGTCTATCGGTCCTGCTGTTATCTGTGTCTTTGATGCGACCGTTATGACAGTTATGGTTGTCGCACAGATGATGATTTACGTTGATGTAAAGCTGACATTAATTGCAATCATTCCAATGCTCATTATTCTTTTTGGCGAAATCTATTACGGAAAAATCATTCATGCTCGCTACAAAGCAAGACAAGAAGCCGTTTCTGATTTAACGGATTTCGTACAGGAAAGTTTTTCCGGTGTCCGTGTTATCAAAGCATTTGTAAGAGAACGTGCGGAATTACGCGCTTTTGCCAAAGCCAATGCCAATACAAAAGACAAGAACTTAAGTATTGCTAAAATGCAGTCTGTTGTAATGCCGCTTTTAGATGTCATTATCGGACTTTCCGTTCTGATTACTTTAATTTACGGCGGTTATCTCGCTTTAGTCGGTGATATTACACTTGGTCGTTTCGTTGCCTTTAACCAGTATATCAATATGCTTGTATGGCCAATGCTTGCCTGTGGAGATGCCATCAATATGTTTTCGCAGGGTTCGGCTTCCATCCAGCGTATTCAAAATATTTTCAACGAAGAACCGGAAGTCTTTGACCGAGAAGAAGTTGCTCCTATTGAACCAATTCAGGGAGATATTACTTTTTCACACCTTACCTTTATTCACAGAGGACACAGTGAGCCTACTTTACAGGATATTAACCTTCATATTCCGGCAGGTACGACCCTTGCAATTATCGGACGTACCGGAAACGGAAAATCTACATTGGTAAATCTTCTGCTTCATCTGTACAATACCAAACCGGGTATGCTATTAATTGACGGAAGAGATATTAATACCATTGAATTAAAAACATTGCGTGAAAATATTGCTTATGTACCGCAGGATAACTTCCTGTTTTCTGATACCCTAAAACACAACATTGCTTTTGGTGCAGAGGATGATGATATGGAAGCAATTACCCGCGCTACCGAAGCTGCATGTATTCACGAAAACATTATTGCATTTCCGGATGGTTATGAAACAATCGTTGGCGAACGCGGTGTAACTCTTTCCGGTGGTCAGAAGCAGCGAAGCTCCATTGCCCGCGCACTGATAAAAGATGCTCCAATCCTTATTTTGGACGATTCTCTTTCCGCAGTAGATACAGACACGGAAGAACAGATTTTAGCGAATTTGAAAAAGAACCGTGCCGGTAAAACGACCATTTTAATTGCACATCGTATTTCTACGATTCAGAATGCAGATATCATCATGGTATTAGAAGACGGTATGGCAAAGGAAATCGGCAATCACAACGAATTAATGCAGTTGAACGGTATTTATAAAGATATGTTTGAAAAACAGCAGTTAGAGGCTGCCGTAGGAGAAAAACGCGCCGCCTTCGAAGCAGAAATGAACGGAGGTACACAGGCATGAAACGATTATTAGGCTATTTAAAACCACACAAAGTAGTAATGACTACTGCTACACTTTTGGTTCTTCTCATCATCGTCGTAGAACTCTACCGACCGATTATTATCGGTGATGCTATTGATGATTATATCAACGGATATTATTCACCTTATGTTGTATGTGACGCAGCGGATGAGGGGGCTGTTCCATATCAGAATCTCTATTTAACCAGAGCATTTGATGCCCAGACAGTTGACACGGACACTGACTACTATCAGATTTTACTCTATAATAATCGGTATTATATGGCAGAAGCACTATCTGCCGAAGAATCCGAAGCTCTTGTAACTGCAGATACGGCTTTGTTAGAAAAGCATATTGCAGAAGGTGCCGTTCTGTTGGAGCGTGACCAGCTAAAAGAACTGCGCCATTATGATTTCACCGGTATTCTTGTAGCAGCAGGATTATACTTATGTATGATGCTACTCGGTTTTGTATTGAATGCCGTTGACACATGGATGTTGCAGAAAATGGGTCAAAATATCATTTATGAAATGCGTGAAGAAGTATTTGCACACATTCACAGCCTATCGTTAAACTTTTTTAACAATACGCCGGTAGGAAAACTTGTAACCCGTGTTTCAAATGATACGGAAGCAGTGAATGAACTTTTTACCTCTATTCTGGTAAAACTTTTTAAAAACATTGTAAAAATTATTGGTTATGCCGTTGTCATGCTCTCCATTGACAAGCGAATGGCAGGTGTATCTTTCCTGTTGCTTCCGGTTGTCGGGGTACTGACTTTCTTCTTCCGGCATATGTCGCGAAAAGCATATCAGATTACCAGAAACAAGATTACAGAGCTGAATACCTTTTTATCCGAACATATTTCCGGTATGAAGCTCATTCAGATTTTCGCAAGAGAAGAAGAAAAATACAAAGAGTTTGAAACAAAGTCGCACGAATTATTCCGCGCAAACTGGCGTGAAGTTATGACATTTGCAATCTTCCGTCCTTCCATTTACCTGTTATCCGTTATCGCAATGATAATTGTAATCGGTACCGGAAGTCACTCTGTTTTAAACGGAACCTTATCCTTAGGAACCTTATTTATTTTTATCAGTTACATCAGTTCTTTCTTTGAACCGATTCAGGAATTGGCAGAACAGTTCGGTACGTTACAGTCCTCCCTTGCTTCTGCTGAGAAGATTTTCTCTGTACTGGATGAGAAACCGGAAATCGTAAATCCGGCAAATCCGACAGATGTTACCATTCAGGGACGCATCGAATTCAAGCATGTATGGTTTGCTTATGAACGCGAAAGTGAGAATCCGGATGACTGGCACTACATTTTAAAAGATGTCAGCTTTGTCATTGAACCGGGACAAAAGGTTGCTTTTGTCGGTGCAACCGGAGCCGGAAAATCAACCATTTTAAACTTAATCGGACGCTATTTTGATATTCAAAAGGGTGAGATTCTGATTGATGGTGTGAATATTTTAGATATTGATACCGATGTTCTCCGAAGTGCCATCGGACAAGTACAGCAGGATGTATTTATTTTTACCGGTGACATTAAGAGCAATATTTCTCTCAATAACGAAGCCATCAGCCTCGAAGATGTCAAACGTGCAGCCACAATCGTAAATGCCGATACCTTTATCAGTAAATTACCGGATGGTTATGATTCACCGGTGACAGAACGCGGCAGCACTTTATCCGCCGGACAGAGACAGCTTCTCTCCTTCGCCAGAACTTTAGTTTATAATCCTTCGATTCTGGTACTGGACGAAGCGACTGCTAACATTGATACCGAAACCGAATCATTAATTACGAATGCTCTGGAAAAGCTAATGGACGGCAGAACAACCATTATGGTTGCACACCGCCTCTCCACTATCCAGCATGCCGATAAAATTATCGTTATGCACCATGGCAAAATCCAAGAATCCGGTTCTCATCAGGAATTATTGCAGCAGAATGGATTATATAAGAAATTATATGATTTGCAGCTTGTAGAAGCGTAAGCTAAAAACAGCGTAAACGATAAAAGGAGATTTGGCTGTACCATTTATTTCCGGTACAGCAAATCTCCTTTCGTTTCCAAACATCTTGTTCTTCAGCACTTTCTGTTTTTCCCAAAAATCAAATCATAGTTCACATTTTTGTAAAATAAGTCCTCTACTTCTTCCTTCCGTGTATCCTTATTTCCAAGAATCCACATCAGCTTAGCAATCACAGACTCCAACGTCATATCATAGGATTCCAAAATACGGCATTCTGCCTTTATATCACGTCCAACTTCGTAGACTGTCATATCACTGCCCTCATGCGCAACCTGTGTCGCCATAACAATCACTTTATCCGGATACTGCTGACAAAGCCGGAAAAAATCATCGGAAATGGACTTCGGTATTCCTCCCACACCAAAGCTTTCAACAACAATTGCATCATAATTTTCAAAAATAGCAGGCAGCACGCGCGCCTTAATCCCCGGAATCATCTTCATCAGATACACGTTATCATTCATCTCCTCGTAGAACTTCACTTCTTCTTCATACGGAAGCATCGGTATGTAACGCATAATGTTCCCATCCTGAATTACGGCAAGATACGGATAATCGATACTCGAAAACGCATTATAGCTTTTTGAACGTACTTTTTTCGCTCTTGTTCCTGCAATGACCTTTCCATCAAATACAATCTGAACTCCCTGTGAAGCAGAATCTGCGGCATACAAAAAACTATCCAAAAGATTCGACTTTGCATCTGTAATCTCCATATCAATCGGCTTCTGTGCTCCGGTAATGACAATCGGCTTTGCAGAGTTTTGAATCATATAAGACAATGCTGCCGCCGTATAAGCCATTGTATCTGTTCCATGCGCAATCACAAAGCCATCATATAATTCATACTGTTCTTTGATTGTCTGAACTATCAGCTTCCAATGCAGCGGCTCCACATTGGTACTGTCCAGATTCAATAACTGAATCGTTTCCACCTCACAAAATTCCTTCACCTGCGGTATATAACCAATCAATTCATCCGGTGTAATCTGTGGTTTTAATCCATGGTGGGAACGCTTGGAAGCAATCGTTCCCCCTGTTGCAATTAATAATACTGTCTTTTTCTCTGACATAGTACCTCACAATCTACTTATAGCCTGTGCCATTTTCTGACCACAAAACTATTTCTACAGTAATTCCTTGATATCGGCCAGTAATGCGTCAATATTCTCTTCTCTTGTCGCCCAACTGGTACAGAAACGTACTGCGCTATGTGTATCATCTACTTTCGTATTAAATTCAAAAGAGTATTTTTCACGTAATTTCTCCAATACCATATCCGGTAAAATTGGAAATTGCTGATTAGATGGCGAATCCACGATAAATTTTACGCCCCTTGATGCAAGTTCGTCTTTTAGCTTTTCGGCTAAACGTGCTGCATGACGTGAAATTTCCATATAGCGGTCTTCTTCGAATAAGATTTCAAACTGAATACCTAACAAACGTCCTTTTGCCAGCATACCACCACGCTGCTTAATATTATAACGGAAATCTGCTTTTAATGCATCGTTCGTAATCACAACTGCTTCACCGAACAATGCACCTACTTTTGTTCCTCCGATGTAAAATACATCTGTGAGAGCTGCCACATCTTCCAACGTCAAATCATTCTCTCTGGATGCAAGTCCATATCCAAGTCTTGCACCATCTAAAAATAAATACAGATTATTAGCCTTACACGTCTCATAAATCGCTTGTAATTCTGCTTTTTTATAAATAGTTCCTACTTCCGTAGGATTTGAAATATATACCATTTTCGGCTGAATGGTATGTTCAAAACTTGCATCTGCAAAATGCGACTTTGTATACGTCTCAATCATCTCAGCTGTTAGTTTTCCGTCCGGTGTGTCTAATGCAAGACACTTATGACCACATGCCTCTACTGCCCCTGTCTCATGCACGTTGATATGTCCGGAATTTGCCGTAATTACACCTTGATAATGCTTCAAAGCAGAAGTAATCACAGTAACATTTGTCTGTGTACCACCCACCAGAAAATGTACATCCGCCTCCGGTGCATTGCAGGCTTTCTTAATTAATTCTGCTGCATGTTTGCAGTGGTCATCGGTACCATATCCCGGAGTCTGCTCCATATTTGTCTCGGCAAGACGTTTTAAAATCTCCGGATGACATCCTTCTGTATAATCACTGTTAAATCGTATCATAATTTTCTTTTCCTTTTTCCATAAAATACATTCTTGATGAAAAATCCTGGAACGGTCTTACATCACCATTATAACCGGTTCCTGCAAAAGCTTGTTTTAAATGCACTCCACCATACATTAACGCATCACCATATGCGGTACAAGCTTCTTTTTCACTATCCAGCTTCACAAATTTAGCAACGATGTTATGTGCAATTGAATCCTGCTTAATGTGTACCGGAGATACCATATTAACAAGACTTCCAAAATCCTTAATATTATATTTTAATCCACGGTTTGTAAACTGATACTCATAATCCGTTTCTAAACCTTTTGCTTTGTAATAATCAAACTGACTGTTCGGTACTACCAGTTTCTGTATTAAAAATCCGACTGCCTGTTTCTTATCTTCTGATACACAGGTCCACTCTGTCAAATTACCGACACCACTGACCAATATGCTTGCTGCACCACGGCTTCCATTTGCCTTCAAAGCATCGCACATCGTTCTTCCCCGATAAAAGCTTCCGTACTGAAGTACTTTGCGCCATTTTTTATATAAAGCAATCTGCTCTTTGATAGACACTAAGTCTTCTTTATTCATCTCACAGAAATTACACTCATAACCAAGCACACCAAATGCCGCTACATGAAATCTGGTCTCAATCGGAGTCACACGCAACGTCTGATGATTCGGACATGCAGACACATGAGCGGAAACTGTAGACATCGGATAACCATAACTATAGCCGGTCTGAATCTCGGCACGGCATAGCGCATCGGTATCATCACTTGCCCAAATCTGCGGGAAATAACTTAATATCCCCAAATCAAAACGATTACCACCGGAAGCACATCCCTCAAATAAAATCTTAGGAAAACGTTCCGTCAAAGTCTTCATCACATGATAAAGTCCAACCATATAACGGTGCGCCACTTCTCCCTGACGATGCGGCGGTAAATCTTTTGCATAAAAATCGGACACATTACGGTTCATATCCCATTTTACATAAGCAATGTTACACGATGCAAACAAAGTACTCATTACCTGAATAATATAGTCCTGTACCTCTGCTCTTCCCATATCTAAAACACGCTGATTACGTCCCTCTGAATGTTCTTTTCCGGGAATATCCAAAGTCCAGTCCGGATGAGCCCGATACAGGTCACTGTCTACATTTACCATTTCAGGTTCTACCCAGATACCAAAATCCAATCCTAACGCGTTCACTTTCTCGCACAAACCTTTTACACCATTTTGTAACTTTTCCTTATTCACATACCAGTCACCAAGAGAGCTGCTATCGTCATTACGCTTACCAAACCAACCGTCATCCATCACAAAAAGCTCGATTCCTGCTTCTTTTCCTGCTTTCGCAAGACTAAGAAGCTTACGCTCGTTAATATCAAAATAAGAAGCTTCCCAGCTATTTAACAGCACAGGACGTTCTTTCTTTTTCCATTCGCCTCTAACAATATGTTCGTTTACAAACTGATGCATATGTTGACTCATTCCGTTATAACCTTCATGTGAATATGTCATAACTGCTTCCGGTGCCTCAAAACAGGCTCCTGCCGGCACTTCATAACAGAAAGACTGCGGATTAATGCCCGCCACAAATCTGGTCTTATTATGAACACTTACTTCTACTGCTTCGTAGTGATTCCCACTATAAATCAAGTTACAACCATAGCATTCACCCATATCCTCTGTAGTAGTCTCATGACTTAACATTACAAAAGGATTTGCACGTGCAGAAGAATTTCCGGAATAAGTACTGTTCACATGTTTACCACTATAAACCGGAGAATCCACGCGACGCATCTCTCTCGCCCATGAACCGTTAAAAGTAGACAGAACAAAATCTGCCACATCAAAATCCAACTGCGTGCTCATAATACGAGTCAGCTTCACTGCATCTTCACTTGCATTGACAAAACGGGTGCTTCTAGTAATCACATCACAATCCGCATACACATAGTAATGTAATTCCAGCTTCAAATCTGCATTTCTATCTTTTAAGATAATACACAAATGCTCTACCTCATTTTTTTCGTCATACGACCCCGGCAGCGTCTCAAACGGCTCTTTTCCCGTATATATACAAAAACTGTCATATATATAATCGGACGTATAGCTTCCGTCTGCATGAACCACTTCAATAAATGGTTCTCGCATATCGCCTTTGCCGTAAGCCGACATTTCAAGACGCATATCATCTAACGTAAAATTCTTATATTCGCTACTATATACATTAGAAGTTCCCGGTGGAAAAGAATGCTTCTCAACCAATGCTTCAATGCTCTCCGCTGTCAAAGGTTCTCTAAGATTGATTCTGCGTCCGTAATACAAGTGTTCTAACTGTCCTGATGGCAACACATGGAATGCATAAGTTGTATGCGCTGTATGTAATACAAAAATCTGATTATTCTGTAAAATCATAATATCTCCCTTCCTTCTCCACTTTTCCAACCTTTATTCCGTCAAAACATCTTTTGATATTGTACCATTTTATCTGTATTCAAACAAGCCTTTCCAAAACATACGGTTCTTTTATTCCATACAAAAATCAGCACATCAAAAATAAAAAACCGGACACATAGTCATCAAAATAAATTGACAACTAAATGTCCGGGATTTTTCAGTCCTTTTACAACTATTCAGCTCTAGACATAGCTACTTCGAAGTCTTTTGTTCCGGCAAAGATTTCTTCCTTGTACGGATTCTTCTTCTGCTCAACTGAGCGTTTGATAATTACTGCTAATACTAATACGTTGGCAACTAATGCAAGAATCGCGATTACACCCTGTGGAACCGGATTAACTGCTGTTGGATGAACGCTTGCATTCATGAAACCATCTGCGTATAAACTTGGGATTACTGCAAATATACCCTTATCCTGGAATAATGGGAATACCTGTGCAAACATACACCATAACGCAAGTGTATTCGCACGATTCTGAATCCAACCACCTTTGTTCCATAATGCATTTGCAACTGTTGGAGCAAGTAATAATGCTACACCACAGTACCATGCATGAGTCGGAAGGTTGTTATATGTATATTCAAAGTTCCAAATATCATATGCAACAATGAATAACCATGTCATATCCGGCCATAACATATCGTCATGTTTCTTAGAAGAATAAATTCCCCACCAACCGGTCATACAAAGAATATTCAAAATACCTGCGATACCGTTCACAACGTTCCACCAACCACCATAGAGCCATACGCCCTCTGATGATAACCACCAACGTGAACCTGTCTCTGCCAATGCAATACCACCTTTGATTGCAGATTCGAAATCACTTGCTACTGCAATTAAGATATTGATTGCTACAATAAGGAATGGGAATACTTTAAACCACTGTGTTTTACCAACACCCCATTTATACTTGAGCATCATGAAACCAACACAACCGATTGTTGCTGCATATAACTTAGCATAGTGGAACCAGCTGTTCATATAAAGGTATGTCTGATTATTAAGTGCCCATTCTGCACCCATTGCTGCGCCAACATAAATGGCAATAAAATAAACTGTAAGAACTAATGGAAGTACTACAAATAATGCAATACCACCTTGTTTTGAACGTCTTGCAACTTCATTTGCAAGAATTAAAGCGGCAAATACCATTACCCAGCCCAAAAGCTGAAAAGCGGCGTTATCGCCATAAATCTGGAATAACATAAGAAGCTCCTCCTTTTATCATATAGTCTTTTTCTTCTGTTATTACTC
>CAYMTX010000072.1:0-11496 GCA_964393475.1 uncultured Roseburia sp.
TGAATCTTTCAAGGTTTATTCACTGTTCAGTTATCAAGGTTCGTGTTGTTGTTTTCAGCAACTCGATTAGTTTATCACGCCTTCAAGTGTTTGTCAACAACTTTTTTATTTTTTTGTTTTTCATTGTCTTCCAACGGAACAACTTGTTCATACTATCACATGTTATTCATCTTGTCAACAACTTTTTTACATTTTCCGAAACATCTTGTCGACGGCGATAATTCAATATGCTCATTTCGACATTTTTCGGTTTTAGTCTGCCGCATCAGCGACAGCTTGTTTATATTACCACCAGTACTTTAGAAAGTCAACACTATTTTTACAAAATAACAAAAGAAAGTTTTTACCCAAAAAATGTGCGAATTGCATAAACAATTCGCACACTTTATTTTATATCCGCACTCACAACATATGTTAGAGTCCATGCTATTTTAAATAATCAATGGCATCCTTTACTGTTTTGATACCAACAAGTTTAATTCCCTTCTCATCCTGTATTGTTACTCTGGATGCTTCCGGTAAAATACACACTTCAAACCCAAGTTTCTTGGCTTCCTGTACACGTTGCTCTGCCATGCTTACTGCTCGTACCTCACCACTTAACCCAACTTCACCAAAACAGATTGTCCGTTCATCAATTGGTTTTTCCTTATAACTGGATATCAATGCTAAAACTATTCCGAGATCTAACGCAGGTTCGTTCATTTTAATACCTCCTGCAATATTAATATAAGCATCGCAATCTGCCATCTTAAGCCCTAGCCGCTTTTCCAAAACCGCCATCAAAAGATTCACCCTGTTAAAATCTGTTCCGGTTGCAGTACGCCTTGGAATACCAAAATTACTACGACACACTAATGCCTGCACTTCTACCAGAATCGGTCTGGTTCCTTCCATGCTGCATGCCACTACCGATCCACTGGCATTTTCGGGTCTGCCACTAAGCATAAACTCCGATGGATTCTCCACTTCCCGTAATCCGCCTTGCTGCATTTCAAAAACTCCGATTTCATTTGTAGAACCGAAACGATTCTTCACCGCACGCAAAATGCGATAGGCTGCATGGCGATCTCCTTCGAAATATAAAACCGTGTCGACCATATGCTCTAATACACGTGGTCCTGCTACGACACCTTCTTTTGTAACATGACCTACCATAAATATAGAAATATTCATTCCTTTTGCAATCTGCATCAATGTACCGGTAGTCTCTCGAACCTGCGATACACTCCCCGGTGCCGAGCCGACGTCCTCATTATACATCGTCTGAATCGAGTCAATGATAACGATTTCAGGTTTTTCCCTGTCAATGATACCTTTGATAATATCTAAATTGGTCTCACATAATAAAGATAAGTTATCTTCAAATTTGCCAATTCTCTCTGCTCTGATTTTAATCTGTTGGAGTGATTCCTCTCCTGATATATACAAAACACGTCTTTTTTGTTCTGCCAAATATCTACACACCTGTAATAGCAACGTAGATTTACCGATTCCAGGATCACCGCCCACTAAAACTAACGAGCCCGGCACAATTCCACCACCTAATACACGATCCAATTCCTTCATGCGCGTTGAAATACGTTCTTCCCTTGTCATTTCAATGGCTGATAACGGCAATATTTTTGCTTCTGATAAGATAGTATTCTTTTTACCAAAGCTCGCCGTGTTTTTCTTGTCTACTATTTCTTCTACAAAACTGTTCCATTCTTTACAGCCCGGGCATTGCCCCATCCATTTGGATGATTCATAGCCACAACACTGACAAAAATAAATACTAGTCTTTCCTTTTGCCATCATATTCCCCCTATCTGCCGTATTATATTCAGCAATGTCATAGGAAAGCATGTACTTTCATGCTTTAATCAAACAAGTTTTTTCCTATGAATTAAGAAAGAAGCTCGCAAGCGAGCTTCTCAATTAACATTTATGAATACTTACTTCTACCGGTTGTTCACCAAGTTCTACACTAATACTAATCTTCCCACCCAGATTAGTCTTCATCTTACCTGCCGAATTACCGCCTACAGTAATCTCATATTCAGCCTCCGCTTCCAGTTCTAATGTCACCTGTGCATCGCCTACTCCTTCTACGGTAAATGAAACTTCTTCTGCTGCTACACTCAAATTATGAGCAGTTGTCCCCGGAACAGATTCATACACAAACGCACCATTGCATTCCAGTTTCGTAATCTCCTCACAAGTTTTCACCTTATAGATGTCACCCTTGTACTCAAAATTATCTATCTTCGCTTTTGTGCTTAATGTGTAATCACCAAAACTGATTGTCCCGTCCGATTCTGTACGAATTAATTCGCTTACTACTCCCATGATTTCCTCCTATGTGCAACTGTGTCACTATTCAAAAATGTTACCTTTCTTTGAATAGATAAATTATATAATAATCCCGACAGCTTTTCTAGTAATTTCGTCCGATTTAAAAGTTTTTTAAGAAAATGTAATATTTCCCTTTTTCAAAGAAACTGTTACTGTATCAGACTTCTTCGCCTTACCATCCAAAATAGCCTCTGCCAGTCCGTCCTCGATTTCACTCTGAATCTTGCGTCGAAGCGGTCTCGCACCATATTTTGGCTCATAAGCCTTTTCAACAATATATTCTTTCACACTTGGCTGCACTTTTAAAGTAATATCCATCTGGTCTTTGCAACGTTTTGTTAAATCTTTTAACATTAATGTCACAATTTGTTTCATATCTTCTTTATTCAATGAACGGAACACAATCGTTTCGTCTATTCGGTTTAAAAATTCCGGTTTAAAAATACGCTTCACTTCCTCCATAACGCCATTCTTCATGCGTTCATAGTTCTGCTTCTCATCATCCAAGTAAGCAAAACCTAATTTTTTCGGTTCAACTATAGCTTGCGCCCCTGCATTTGAAGTCATAATGATAATAGTATTTTTAAAATCAACTTTTCTTCCCTGAGAATCTGTAATATGCCCATCATCCAATACTTGCAACAAAATATTGAATACATCCGGATGCGCTTTTTCAATTTCATCAAATAGGATAAGTGAATATGGGTTCCTACGCACTTTTTCGCTTAATTGACCGCCATCTTCATGTCCCACATACCCCGGTGGTGAACCAATTAATTTCGATACACTATGCTTTTCCATATATTCAGACATATCTACACGTATCATTGCCTGTTCTTTGCCGAATATAGCTTCTGCAAGTGCTTTGGAAATCTCTGTCTTACCGACACCGGTAGGTCCTAAGAAGAGGAACGAGCCAACCGGCCGACGCGGATCCTTTAATCCTACACGTCCTCGGCGTACAGCTCTGGCAACCGCTGACACTGCATCTTCCTGTCCAATTACCCGTTTGTGTAAAGTCTGTTCCAGCTTTTTCAACCGGACAGCTTCATCTTCTGCCAATCTTTTTACCGGAATCTTGGTCCATGCCGATACGATATCTGCAATAGCATCCTCATCTACCATAAGATTCTTTTTCTGAATATCCTTTTTAGCTTTTACAGATACTTTTTCAAGCTGCTTGGCAAGAGTTTCTCTTTCTGTCCGGCACACTTTCGCTGCCACGATATCCCCCTGCTCCAGTAACTGCTCTAACTCCAATTCTTTGTCTGCCACTTTCTGACGAAGTTCCGCAAGTTCTGTCGGATTCTTCACTCCTCCCAAGCGTACCTTTGCACATGCTTCGTCCATTAAGTCAATGGCTTTATCCGGCAGAAAACGATCATTGATATAGCGAGATGCTAACTGCACAGATGCTTTTACTGCTTCATCTGAGATTTTTACCTTATGATGTTGCTCGTATCTGCTACGCAATCCCATTAAAATATCTACACATTCTTCTTCTGTTGGTTCTTCTACTACAACAGGCTGGAAACGACGTTCCAATGCAGCATCTTTTTCGATATATTTACGGTACTCTTCCATAGTGGTAGCACCAATCATTTGGATTTCCCCTCGGGCAAGTGCCGGTTTTAAAATGTTTGATGCATCAATAGCACCTTCTGCACCGCCTGCACCAATTATGGTATGAAGTTCATCAACAAATAAAAGGATATTACCGGCACGTTTTACCTCTGCCAATACCTTCTTGATTCGTTCTTCAAATTCACCACGATATTTAGAACCTGCTACAATACCGGACAAATCCAGTGACACGACACGTTTCCCTGCCACCGATTCCGGAACGATACCGGAAACGATTTGCATGGCTATCGCTTCAACAATTGCTGTTTTACCAACTCCCGGTTCTCCAATCAGGCACGGGTTATTCTTAGTCCTGCGGCTTAAAATCCGGATAATGCGCTGCATTTCCTTTTCTCTGCCAATCACAGGATCTAATGCGCCATCTTTGGCAAGCTTGGTTAAATCTCTGGAATACTGCTCCAACGTAGGCGTGCCTTCGTTGCTTTTCTTTCTACCAGGTCTGCCATTTTGGAATTCTTCTTTATAAAGATTCGCATCCTCTCCCATTGCAATTAAAGTATCCACAAAAACTTTCTGGATATTTACCCCCATGGTATTCAATAATCTGGATGCAACACAATCCATTTCTTTTATGATGGCTAGTAACAGATGTTCCGTTCCCACCTGTTCCGAACCGAAACGCTCTGCTTCTTTGCCTGCATTTTCTAACACTTTTATTACACGCGGTGAATAACCATCTGCCTCTAATACGGCAACCATTTCTCCCGGTGCAACTAATTCCTTAATCAAGTCCAGTGTTTTCTGAAATTCAACACCGTTTTCATTCAAAACCTTTGCCGCAACACCTGTTCCTTCTTTTAATAAGCCTACCATTAAGTGTTCGGTACCAATATAATTATGATGCAATGTTTTTGACAATCTACCTGCTATGTCAATTGCTTTTTTTGCTTTTGCTGTATATGACACGCGCATATATTAACCTCTTTCTAATCCTCATCATTAAAGTCCAAAACTTCGAAATCTTTATGTTCGACCGGTTTTTTAATAGTTTTCTCAGTATTCGGAGTTCTCTTATCTCTCCTTGCCACCGGTTCTCTCTTTTGTTCTTCCCGCTTGACCTCTACCGGTCTTGTTGATGGTTTTTCCACATGTTTTTCCGCATGTTTTTCTATCTGTTTCTCTTCCACTTTTTCCGGGTATTTCTCCGTTATGTCAGGAACTTTCTTTTTCGTTTTTTTCTTTTGAAAGCTATCTTCGAAATCTTCATCCATTTTTCTAAAGCAAATCGCAATTACATTGATAAGCAATACGATTAAAATAGCAATTATCAAAATCAAT
The DNA here is from genome assembly GCA_964393475.1 of uncultured Roseburia sp. GTDB lineage: Bacteria > Bacillota > Clostridia > Lachnospirales > Lachnospiraceae > Roseburia. The sequence continues at coordinate 5,260 of CAYMTX010000072.1, forward strand.
ACATAAATAACTGCACGCGAGAAATCTTTTTCTCTCTGATATTTTTCCTCTAACTCTTTATAACTATTCGCAAGAAACTCATTCCGTTCTAAGGCTTCTTCCAATTCTTTTTTACTAGCGGTATCTTCTACTACTTCTGTCGGTACTTCTTCCGATTCCGTAGCGATAACCTCCTGTTCACCCTCTTCTCTTGTAACTTCAATTGTATAAGTCGCCAATGCTCCGTTCTCTGCTTTTACAACAATTCTTATCGTATTTAACCCTACCTGTAAATCGGTATTCCCTGCCACTGACTCAATGGTAGCATTTGCATTGGAAGTCACCGCATTCACTTCCACTTCTGTCACATCACCCGGAACAGTTGCTGTATAATTCACTACATTAGCTGCAAATTTCGGAGACAATGTTCCTACGGAAAGTGATAGCTTCTTCAAAGAATTATCTTTAGACAAATTCCCGGAACTATTCTGTCCCCCTGATGCTTTATTCACTGTAACATTCGTGCTACAGCCTTCTACTGCCGAAAGACTGCTTCCGGAACCGGTTGCCACGCCACTACCTGCCTCGACATACAATGGACATTTGCCATCTGCTATCGCCTTAAACTTAACAGTCATTGTACTTGCTGTGGCTGTAACACTTCCGCCTGCACCTCCGTCATAAGTTGCAGAACAACTGACGAATTCTAAAATCTCATCATCATAAGTTAATTTCATTTTTGCTTTAGCAGCATTTCCGGAGTCTGTCTTAACTTTGACCGTGACTGTCAAACTTTCTCCTACGTCTATCTCATCAGAAGACACTGCTATCGTTGTTTTGCCTGTTGCTGCCTGTACGTTTATAGCAGGTACGACTGAGAAAATAATCATCATTGCCAGTACCGCTACTTTTATTTTCTTTTGAATTAATCTCATCTTTTGTATATCCTTTCTATCTACCGGAAGCATTTTTAACTTCTGCGTATAAATATCCCAGTATCGCATTATCATTATATGAGATTAACATAACAGCGTCAACCAAAATGTAGATTATTTCACAGAAAAAACACAACATTTTGGGTTTACCTAAACATATGCGCTAACAATAAAAATTACTCCCACGGTCACAATGCCAAATGTCATGACAACAGGACTACAAGTTGCCAACTGAATTCCCATTAATAGCACGAGTCCCATTACTACCGCGATTGCTGCCATAAATGCCATTACCATTTTTACTAAAACTGTTTCATACTCTAATCCTTTCAACATTTTTCATTTCTCCTTTGTACGTTGCTCTTTCTTGTTTCTATAATTCATTATACACATTACAAGTCCAATAAACTGTACTCCGGAGAAGGTGAGTAATAACAAAGGAACAACTGTGCGGCAGTGTGGCTTTGCCATGAATCAAAAAAATCCCAGACACCTTGTTATCAAAATAATTTGATAATAAAATGTCTGGGATTTATCTAATGCACATTTAGTTCATATAACTAATATTCATATCTACGTAAGTACTAATACCAGGAATCTGCCCTTTTTCACTGTACTGCCAAATATCATAACGTCCTTTATAATTACACTCTGTGTTATATTGTGCCACCCAAATACAGTACTTCTCTAATTTGCTGGTATTTAACTGATTATTGTACCAACTCTTACTTGCGTAAACACCGGCTTTTTTACCTGCATTCTGAATGGTCTGACAGAATGCGTCTACAATTTCCGTTCTGGTCGCTTTATCCAGATTATTAGCTCTGGCATTACCACTTACACGCTCTGTATCGATAAAAATCGGATATGCCAGATTATATCCTTCTGTCAGTGCAAGTGCCATACTTGCTTCCTCTACTGCTTCCGCTTTAGTTATCGCCTGCGTGAAGAAATAGATGCCTACTTTAAGACCTGCTTTTGTCGCCCCCTGAATATTCTGCTTAAAGTATGGGTCCTCTACCAGAACACCTGTTGATGAGCCTCTGTATCCAACTCGTATAATTACAAATTCAACCCCGGCTGCTTTTACTGCATTCCAGTCAATATTTTTCTGATATTTCGATACGTCAATACCTATTGTATCTTTATATTTCGGATTTTTGTAGAAAGTTGTTACATTTCCTCCGATTAAATCAGCTACCGTTGCAGGATTTTTGCATTCCTTATCTTTATACAACGCATCTCCTGTACTATCTTTCAAGGCAATCGTTGTATCATATGTGTCTTCACTTACAGTCACTTCACATTTCAGCTCAACGCTATCCTTCTTCCCGTTTACTTCATAAGGAATCGTCGCCACAACGATTGCTGTTCCTGCTTTTTTTGAATTTGCAGAAGATATTTTTATCTTTGCACCTCTGCTTTCACCGTCTACTTTTAATCCTGTTGAACCATCGCTTGTCGTATCCTTTTCAATTTTCCATGCAATATCATTTACCTGAACAATTCCATTCTTATCCTCTACTGAAACCGTCAGCTCCAATGTATTTGCTGTGTTTCTCGAAGAAATAAATAATTGTGCGGTCTTTGGCATCGTTACCGTCGCTGTCGGTGCAGGTGTCGATGGTTGTGTACCCTCCGGCTTTTGTGTACTTTCCGGTTTTTCTGTGCTATCCGGCTTTTGTGTACTTTCCGGTTTTTCTGTGCTATCCGGCTTTTGTGAGCTTCCCGTATCTTCCGTGTTTCCCGGATTTCCTGAGCTTCCCGTACCTTCCGTGCTTCCCGGATTTTCAGGACTTCCTGTACCTTCTGTGCTTCCCGGATTTTCTGAACTTCCTGTATCCGTACTATCCTCTGTATTTGTTATCGTTTCATTAGGAACTGTTTTTATGACTTCATTGGTTCCCGTTCTCACATAAAAGAGATTTCTAAATGAAACCGAAGCAGTAAGTGTCGCTTCTTCTTTTGGGACAGTAACCGGTTCATGACTTTCTATTACAGATGCCTTACCGATTTGATATTGCGTCTTATCAATCGTTGATGCTGCTACCGGTGTTGACTCTACCACAGGTTCTGCCGGCGGAGTCGAGTTATCAGGTGTAGGATCTTCCTTATCTACCTTATCCGTCTTGCCTTGTGCATCTTCTTCCGGTGACACTTCTTCTTCTTTTTTGATTTCATCCTTTACTTCGACTTTAACGTACTCAATCTGTTCTTTTACCGTAACTTTGATTGATTCCTCATCGGTATAATATCCCTCTATCTCCTCTAACGCGACCAGATAATCTCCACCCGCAATATCTGTTATGTAAATAATACCATCGTTATCATGGTCGTTATAAACACTGGACGTTGCATTTTTCTTGTCCGGAGTAACGATAATGCAGAATTCTTCATCTTTCACGTTACGTTGTTCTTCGTTTTGAATTTTAATCTTCAAATCCTTTTCGATGGAACTGCCGATTAACTTTACAAGAATTGGTCCTGTTTCCGTCTCCGTTTCCGTCTCGGTCTCAGTCACTTCTATCTCTTCTGTAACTTCTGTTGCTACAGCTACCAATTCTTCCTTTTCAGTCGGGGAATTTTCCGTATTCACTTCAGCACTTACCGCTGCCTCCGGTCCATAATAGTGCTCGTATAGTGTAAATCCGCCAATTCCTAAGCCGCCGATTCCAAGTACACCAAGCGTACTAAGAATAATCGTCTGTGCCTTAGCCGATTCCGTCATCAATGTCAATAAAGCTTTTACTTTCGTAAAAAATTCCATATTATATTCTTACCTTTCTTAAAAAAACTCACTCGTATGATATATCATATCTATATATTATGTAAAGTAAAAATTTGCTTTTTTTCTTGGAAATTCATACCAAATCACACACCTTCACAGTCAAATTCCGGTATAAAGCTCTCTTCGGCAGTCTCTCCTTCCTGTATAAACCCCTGTTCTATTCCTAAATCAATTGCATAATCTATCAGTTCATCATATTCTTCTTCTGTGATTCTACGGTTCAATTCCGGAAATGCAGATACATTTTCCAATGGTGTAAATTGATTCATAATACTAATATAAATCTGATTTCCGTATGTCACATACAGATATTGCAAAATCGCTTTCGAGTCATCCATACACCCCGGCAATGTCAAATGCCTTACAATCGTCCCCTTTTCCATCAGTTCTTCTTTTCCATTCTCGCGAAAAACAGGGATACCGGTCTGACGTACCATCTCCGCTATTGCGGCTTTTGCCACCTCTGCATAGTCTGCTGCATGAGAGTACTTTCCGGACAACTCACTACTCATGTATTTAAAGTCCGGTAGATAGATATCCACTAACCCTTCTAAACTTTTCAATGCTTCCACCGACTCATAACTGCCGGTGTTATATACTATCGGAAGTATCAAGCCCTGCTTTTTCGCAAGTAGTAGTGCTTCTCTAATCTGTGGAACAAAATGTCCCGGTGTTACAAGGTTAATATTATTGGCTCCTTGCATTTGCAATTCCAAAAATATTTGTGCCAACCGCTCAATCGTAATCTCTTTTCCGACTGCTCCGTTTGCAATTGGCTCATTCTGGCAAAAAACGCAATGCAGGCTGCACCCCGAAAAAAATACCGTGCCTGATCCTGCCGTCCCCGAGATACAAGGTTCTTCCCAAAAATGTAATGCCGCTCTTGCAACTTTAACTTCTGTTGTCTGTCCACATATCCCTTTTTCACCATTTTTTCTATCCACGCCACAGTTTCGTGGGCATAATGTACAAACTTTCTCCATATCTCTTTCTTCCTATTGCGAAACTCTAAAAATTTGAGTATATTATTAAAAGTCGTATTCGACTACTAGATTATAACAGAAATACTGAAAAATTTTACATTTTTTTGAAAGTTTAAGGAAAATTTAAGGAGATGTTATGAACAAAAAAAATATTATTGTTGCACAATCCGGCGGACCGACTGTAGCAATTAATGCCAGTCTATCCGGGGTTATACAAAAGGCTCTCGAATCCGATTCCTATGATACCGTTTATGGTGCTGTTAACGGAGTCTTAGGCATTTTAAACGAGCAGTACATTGACCTTTCCAAAATGGCCAAAGAAGACGAAAATTTCTTACGCCGTTTAGAAACTACCCCTGCTATGTTTTTAGGTTCTTGTCGTCATAAACTTCCGCATTATTTAGATGACAGTTCTTCTTATGTTTATATTTTCAAACAATTCGAGAAATTAAACGTCGGAGCTTTTTTCTATATCGGCGGAAATGATTCTATGGATACGGTATTGAAGCTTTCTGAATACGGAAAAACCATCGGCAGCGATGTTCGCATTATCGGCATTCCAAAAACCGTAGATAATGACCTTTGTATGACAGATCACACACCGGGGTTTGGTTCTGCTGCTAAGTATATTGCATCCTCTATTTTAGAGATTGCTCATGATACTTTCATTTATGCCGTAAAAAGTGTGACTATCATAGAAGTAATGGGACGTGATGCCGGTTGGCTTACCGCTGCTTCTGCACTTGCAAGAAATGAATACAATACGGCTCCACATTTGATTTACCTCCCGGAAGTTCCATTCCATACAGAAGAGTTTTTATTAGATGTGAAACGCCTGTTATTTGAGCAGAACAATGTCGTTGTTGCTGTTTCTGAGGGTATACGTGACTCCGATGGTAATTATATCAGTGCTTCCAAAGCAGCCGTTGACAACTTTGGTCATCAACAGTTAAGCGGTGCCGGCAAGACTTTAGAGCATTTAGTGAAAGAAAAACTCAGCGTGAAAGTTCGTTCTGTAGAAGTAAATGTATTACAAAGATGCGCTGCACATTTAGCATCAAAAACTGATTTGGATGAATCTGTAATGTTAGGCCGTAAAGCCGTTATGTTTTCTGAACAAGGAGTCACCGCTTCTATGGTAGTATTAAACCGTACTTCAAATGCCCCTTATACAGTTGCATATGATTACGCAGAAATCAAAAATATTGCTAATGAAGCGAAATCTGTTCCAACAGAATGGATTAGTGATAACGGAAATGATGTAACTGAAGAAATGATTGAATACTTGCTTCCATTGATTCAGGGAGAGTCCAATGTAGAATATAAAAACGGACTTCCGCTTTATGCCAACATCTCACACTTAACACACGCAAAAAAAGACTGATTTGCGACATACAACCGCAACACTGTCGAATTATGACTCCACCTAAAGCATATGGTGGGTGTTTTAAAGAAAAGCTTAGAAATACTTTTGTCATCTGACAGAATATCGTTTTGTGTACGCTAATGCGTTGAACAAATTTCGGCTTCTGTCTGTATAACGCGAACCTGC
>CAYMTX010000073.1:0-11167 GCA_964393475.1 uncultured Roseburia sp.
TTGTATTTCAGTGGGTTATTCAAAAAATCCACCACTTCCTGAAGGGATTCTTTCGCTTCATCTTGACCTGCTACATCTTTGAATGTAATACCTGTACTATGTTCGGAGCCAAATACTTTCGCTTTGCTCTTACCGACACCCATGCCGCCGCCCATGCGCTTCATTGCAGAATTCATGAGAACCCACAACAATACTAATGGCAGTACAATACTAATAATATTGAAAATCCATGTAGAAGTGTTATCCGGGATGGTACCGTCAATTTCAACATTATTTTCTTTTAACAGCGGAATTAATTCTTCGTCATTCACTCTTGCACAGTAATAACTCTTCTGTGCTTCATAATAACTGTTTCCTTCACTCTTTGGAGTAATGTTAATCTGATAAGAATCAAACTTAACTGACTCTACCTTATCATCTTCCAGCATCTCCAGAAACTGAGAATATGTGATCTCTTCTGTAGTCATTTCACTGAAGCGGTTCATTAACAGCGACATAATCATCAGCACTACCAAGGAAACAATTACATATACCATAAACGCCTGTCCGCCGCCACGATTGTTCCGTCCGTTTCCATTATTCCCATTTCCGTTTCCATTTTGGTTACCGCCACCGTTCGGCTGATTACCATTATTATAATTATCCATATATTTACCTTTCCTTTTGTTACTTGTCGGAATTTTTCGTTAAAAAATTCACCTTTTATTATATTAAAAAAATGCTTTGAAAGCAATCTTTTCTATAATATTTACATCTGATGACGTACAACTGCATATTCATCATCTAACTGATAATATGGACAATCCCTATAACCACCCTGCATCATTCTTGCAAAATCGTCCTCATCCATATCTACCTCACAATAGTAACATTCGTCATCTTCATCATATACGTTATACACACATGTATCACAATTTGCTTTCGCCATTATGTATATCCTTCCTCATTGCTTTTTTTCTATTCTTATGTTATCGTACTAAAGAATTTTCACATGTATTACCATTTTTGTAAAGGAGAATCTGCTATGTCTATGTACGATAATTTACCAAAAGACCCTGTTATTTTATTAAGTTTCACCAATACACAGCTTCGCGACACCTTTGAGTCTTTAAGTGCTTTCTGCACCAATTTCCAGATTTCCGAAGAAGATATCTGTGCAAAGCTCGCCGCGCTCAACTATGTATACGACAAGAAAATCAATCAATTCATTTAATCCATATGTAACTGGTAAAAATCCCCCGACCGTTGCCGAGGGATTTTTGAGGAGTTTAGTTATGAAAATGTTAATTTTATCAAGGAAGAAATCTGATTATCTTCCTTTGATGAGATTAGTATACAAAAGAAATATGTCAGAATTGTGTCGATTTACAAAAAACTTTCTAAAAAAAAGAATTTTGCATTTTAGAATTCTTTAAGATTTGTTACCATTTCCTTCATAATTAAGCAAATCTTTACAAAGTTTCAACAACACCTCTTCTTTTGCACTGTTTTCAAATACTACTTTCCCCTGTTCCACTGACGGATTCAATAGTTTTTTTTCTTCCAGCTGGCGTTTTGTCTCTCTGGCAGTTCCTGCTCCGCCATCAAAAAGTATCGCGCTTTCCCCTAATACTTTTTGTATCATTCCCCGTAAAAACGGATAATGAGTGCAGCCTAACACCACAGCATCCACCTTTTCATATGGTGCAAATAACTTCTGCAAATACTGTTCTAATGCTTCACTCTCCATCTCTCCACGTTCTACAAACTCCATTAAACCCGGACACGGAAGCGGCACAATATCTGCCCTCGTCTCAAACCGCTGCATCAGTCGCTTAAACTTTTCTTCCCGCAATGTCATAGGGGTCGCCATAACCAAGACTGTCGGATGTTCTGCAGAAAGAACGGCTGGTTTTAGTGCCGGCTCAATACCAATAACCGGAATGTCTGTATACTGTTCCCGCAACATCTGAATCCCCGCACTTGTCGCCGTATTGCATGCCACTACCAACGCTTTAATACCTTTTTCGTACAAATATGCCGCATCTTTACGCACAAGCCCGGCAACCTGTTCTAATGTCTTTGTACCGTAAGGTGCATTTGCCGAATCTCCAAAAAATATATAATTTTCATTTGGCATAAGTGCCACTAATTCGCGCAATACACTTATGCCCCCCACCCCCGAATCAAATACACCGATTGGAAGTGACGACTTTTCTATTATATTTTCTGACTTTACATTTCCCAACTTACTCTACTTCCTTTGTCCGAACGAGTTACCACAAGTTTGTGGTCAATCTGTTCTTTTAATTCTGTCACATGTGAAATAATTCCAACCATACGCTTGCCGCCGGTTAATTGCTGAAGCACTTCTATTGCCTGATTTCTGGAATTGGTATCCAACGAACCAAATCCTTCATCAATAAAAAGCATATCCATCTGAATACCACCGGCATTTTTACCTACAATATCAGAAAGTCCCAATGCCATAGACAATGCTGCCATAAAAGACTCTCCTCCTGACAAAGTTTTTACATCCCTTTCGCTGTCTGTCACCAAACTGTACACAGACAAGTCTAATCCTTCGTTGGAGCGTTTTCCCACATTGCTTTCTTCCTTTAACTTTAGCATAAACTGCTGACCGCTCATCGTCAATAGGCGTTTGTTCGCTTCATGAATAATTTGTTTGAAATATTGACGCTGAATGTAAGTTTCGAAATCAATTTTCGCAGAACCGGACAGTCTGCCGCCGGCGGTACGGTAAAGACTTTTAACTATAGTATCTTCTGCTGACAGACTTGTTCCAATTTCCATATAGCTTCTGCTGTTTTCCAAAACAGTACGGTTCGTCTGGTACGCTACATGAAGCTGCATTTTACGTCGTTCCAGTAATTTTGTTTCCGTTTCCGCTTCCCGGCATTTTGCTTTTAATTCTGCTGTATCCTGCTTTTCCTTTCCCTTAAGGGCTTTCTCCCATGTCACCAACTGACCCTCTGTAAGCGAACATTTTTCCTGATACTCTCTACTCTCCCGTTCCAGTTTCTCTCTGCTTCGTTCCGGTAGATATGCCTGCTTATATGCTTCCTCATTTTCAAACGAAGATATTGTTAATTGCTTCTCATATGCTTCCTTTGCCTGGGTCCATATTTTTTGATAAGTTTTATACTTTTCCTGTTCCTGCTTCAACTGACCACGGCGCATCTGTAATTCTTTTTGTGCATTTTCCAAATTTTCCGTACATTTCGCCAGTTTAGCCTTGGCATGGTTTAATTCTTCTTCCAGCTCGCTGATTTTATGCTTAATATCTCCGGTCGCTAACACGGGATGTTCTTTGGAACCACATACCGGACACGGCTCATTTTCCTTTAATTCCAGTGCTAACAAACCTGCCTGCTGTCCGATTAAAATTTTATAATAAGCATCCTGCTGTGCTTCCAATAATACACCTGCCTGATTACGTTTTTCTTCCAACGACACTATAGATGCTTCCAGTCTTCCTATAAGAATCCGTGATTGTTCCTCACTCCTTGCAGCCTCCAGATATTTTTCTTCAAAAGTTCTGATTTTCCCGGCGCGTTTCGCTTCTGCGATTTTACGAACACGAAGTTCTTCTTCTCCCTTACGATTCTCTAAGTCTAATCGCTGACGCTTAAGTCTCTCAAATTGTTCAAACTGACGGTTCACTTCTTCGATTCCGGATAATGCAACTGACAAGCATTTTTCTTTCTCCTGCGCGTTACGTAGTTTGACATCAACTTCTTTTTTACATTCCGCAATATGTGCAATCACATCCTCCAATGACCGCGCTTCGCCTTCCGGCAAACGCTCCTTTATCTCCTCCGGTATAACAATTCGTGCCTGCTCTTGTGCATAAGCCCGCTTATTCTCATCGATACGTTCATCCATCTGCAATGAACGATAGCGCAAGCGCTCCTGAATACGCCAGTATTTATCGGTACGAAACAACTTTGAAAAAATCTTTTTCCGCTCGTCTGACTTTGTATATAACAACTTTAAAAAGTCACCCTGTGCAATCATGACAATCTGCGTAAACTGCTCTACCGACAATCCTAAAATCTCTTCCACCTTTGCATCAGTAACCGCCTTTTTCTCTGGAAAAATACTGCCATCCGGCAAAGTCAGTTCTACATTAGACGAAACTTTCTGCAACTTCACAGTGCCATTTTTTAACATTCGCTCTATCTGATATTCCGGATTTCTGCGAATCGTATACTCCTGCTCCTTATATAAAAAACTCAATTCAACATAAGTCTCTGCTGACGAAGCAGCATACTGGCTCCGCATCATATTACCACTTCGTTCGCCACCGCTGGTCTGCCCATACAAAGCATAAGTAATTGCATCAAAAATTGTAGTTTTTCCGGCTCCCGTATTTCCTGTTATCAGGAAAAGTCCCTGTTGTTCTCCTGTAAAGTCAATCTCTGTTTTTCCTGCGTAAGAACCAAACGCCGAAATCGTCAATCGTTGTGGTTTCATTCCATGTCACCACCTTCCTGCAACACTTCTTTCAACAAAGCATCTTCCGCATCTGTCATTTCCCTTCCGTTTAATTCCGCGAAAAAGTTACGAAAGGCTTCGTATGGAGCCAGGTTCTCCATCTCAATATCTCCCAATTCCAAAAGTTTTCTTGTTCTGGCATTATCGATTCTGATTTCTAAAATATGGTCATATTTTTCTTCCAATATCTCTCTCGGATGATTTGCTTCCACCTCGTCTGTCAAAGTAATGCTCACATAATCATCGCAAATCGTATCATTCGCCAATGCAAGCACTTCTTCTATCGTTCCGCGAATCCTTCTCACCTGCCTCGGTAATTCTAATGGAAGTTCTGTAATCTGCGGTGTTTCTCCCTTTGCTCCCAAATCCACCATTGTCACAAACTTCTGTTCATCCGCTTCGCTGACCGAATACGGAAAGAAAGTTCCACAATAACGGTTCTTCTCTGCCCCGATTTTTTGAGCACGGTGAATGTGTCCCAGTGCTGCATAATCAAATGCTTCTAAAACTCCTACATCCACGTTATCGATACCACCCACGACATGCACTTCTGAATCACTTGTCACCGGTGATACTCCGCCTCCCGCATAAAATTGATGGCTCACCAATACATTACGTTTCGTCTTATCAATATCCTCCCGCTCTATCAAGCGTTTTACTGCATCCGAAAAACTTAATGTCTCGTCCGGGAATATTTTTTTTAAATATCCCGGTTTCACAAATGGCAGCAAATAAAGAACTACTTCTCCATTTTCATCATTCATATACACTTTTTTAATTCCGGCATCAGCCGTGATTGGCGGCATACCAACAATATAAATAGCATGCTTTGCAAGAATTTGACTTGCAAAGTCCAAACGTTTGGCGCTGTCATGATTGCCTGCAATAATACAAATCGTCAATCTCTGCTCCAGCGCATCCAACTTAGACAAAAAATCATCAAATACTGCTATTGCTTCTGCCGATGGCACAGCGGTATCATATACATCTCCCGCAATCACGATAGCATCCGCCCGTTCTTTTTCCACATGGTTCACAATCTGGTTCAGCAATTCACGCTGTTCTTCCAACAAACTATAATGATGCAATTGTTTTCCAATATGCAAATCCGATAAATGGATAAATCTCATAGGAATCCCTTTCCAAAACAAGAAGCGAGTAGAAAAAAAGAAGCTCGCTTGCGAGCTTCTCCGCCTCTTTTCATTGCTCTCTTATTTCACTACTATACGTGGATATTTCACACAGATAGCATCCAGCATCTCTTCATCCGGTTCAAACTCATAACGGCACATACCTTTCTCGCCCTTACATATCAATTCATACACCTTTGCTGAAGTATCGCCGGATGTAAATACCTTACACTTTAGTGTATTATCATTCTCATACTTGTAAACGCTTCTGTCACCTTTTGGTGCAAGAGCAAGCACTTCCTCCATATTCACGTCCGCCAAATTCTTACGTCTGGCTTTATTGGTGATTTTCGCCAAACGCAATTCCCCATCAAAATAAGTATACTCATACTCTACATTTGAGAAAAAACTCTGCCATATCCAAATGCCAACTACAATAAGTGCCGGAATAAAAAACGCAAGTGGTGCAACAAAGATTGCCAGTAGCAGCAATACACAAGCTATTGCAAATAAGACTATATTCAGCACCTTCTTTCCTCCGCTTTTCATTCTAGGTACTATTACTAACTTCTCATTCATTCGATTACACTCCTAAAGTCTATTCTTCTTTATTATACCATAATCTAATATAGATTTTCCATATTTTATCATGTAAAATAAAAGAAAGAAAGAAGTTTTCGAAAGATTTAATAGAAAGGTTATAATTTATGGTTCAATACGATTACACCAAGGACTCCTTCGCCTCATTTAAGAAAGGAATAAAACGAGAATGGGTCATGACAAACGGCTTGGGCAGCTATGCCGGAAGTTCATTAATCGGAGCTCACAATCGTACACATCAGGGATATCTGATTGCCAGTCTTCACCCACCGATTGAACGCTATCTTGTATTTTCTAAGGTGAATGAAAAATTCTGTACCGCAGATATGACCTACGATTTTGAAACCTCCCAGCACTTTAAAGGGACATGTACCATAGACGAGATTTCCGGTGAAGCTATCCATGATGGCGAAACCATCTATACCGAAGGCCAGAAATACTTAGAGCATTTCTGCTATGACGGAAGCGTACATTATGAATACCGAGCGAAAGATTTCCACATGCACAAGCACATTTGTCTCCAACGCGATAAAAATGTATGTGCCATAGCTTATGAAATTGAAAACGCAGGTGAAGCCGGTAGTCTTTATTTAACACCGCTTTTTAACTTCAGAGAACACAATAATAACAGTACCCCGGACACACTGAAATTTAACACCATTTTAGAAGGAAACACTTTTTCTTTGATACCGGAAGCTAACCCAAATGTCACCATACAATTCTTTGTAAGCGAAGGTTCTTATTCCGATAATGAGAAACTTTTTGACACGGATATGCAATTACAAATTGAAGTGGATTTGGAAACCCCCGGCTTAGACAGCCACTATTGTCCCAAAAAAATAGCCCTCGACATTCCGGCACATAGCACAAAAAAATTCTCTGTAATTTGCGAAGTAGTAACTAAAAATGCAACTGGCACAACACCAAAAACAGGCCTTAAAACAGCGCATTGTTTTAACACCAATACTGCATTTGAAATTTTAGAAGACTGTAACAGCTATTTTAAACATCTGTATGAACAAGCCGGTTATACCGATTCATTTGCAAACCAATTGGTTCTTGCTTCCGACCATTTTTTGTGTCACAGAGAATCCACCGGTTTAAAAACGATACTTGCAGGTCTTCCTTGGTTCACTGACTGGGGCCGCGATACCATGATTGCGTATACCGGTCTTACCTTATGTACCGGCCGGCATCAGGAAGCCAAAGAAATTCTTTTAACCTTTGCCAAATACATTCATAATGGCATTGTACCGAATATGTTCCCGGATAATAATCTGGCACCAATTTATAATACAGCAGATGCATCTCTCTGGTACTTCTATGCTGTTTACCAGCACCTGCAATACAATAACACAGACAATGACTATCTGTTTGTTGAAGAAGAAATTTATCCGCATTTAAAAGAAATCATTCAAGCCTATAAAAATGGTACCGATTTCAGCATATATATGGAGGATGACGGTCTCATTCACGCAGGCAGCGGGTTGGATCAGATTACATGGATGGATGTCCGCGTCGGTGACTGGGTTGCAACACCGCGCCATGGCAAACCGGTAGAAATCAATGCCCTCTGGTACAATGCGTTAAAGGTAATGGAACTTCTTGCTGTAAAGTATGGAGATGACACTACCGAATACACCAAACTTTCTGAAAAAGCAAAGGTATCTTTCTGTCAGAAATTTTGGAATCCTAAAACGGGCTATCTCTATGATGTAGTCGATGGCGATGAAGAAGACGATCATCTTCGTCCAAATCAGATTTTTGCAATTTCTCTTCCATTTACCATGTTGTCTGCCGAACAGGAAAAAGCCGTTGTAAACGTCGTAGAAAAAGAATTATTTATAGGATGTGGTCTGCGCTCGCTCTCCAGCGACCATCCACAGTACCACGGCATCTATGCCGGTCTTTTACCAAAACGTGACCGTGCATATCACCAAGGTACTGCCTGGGGATTCCTTTTAGGTGGATTTTTCACCGCATACTTAAAAGTACATCAACATTCTCCTGAAAGCCTCGCGAATGCTGTAGACATGCTAACCGCTGTAAAAGCACATCTTTGGGATAACGGCTGCATCGGTTCTATTTCCGAAATTTTCGATGGAGATTCACCGCACAACCCACGTGGCTGCTATGCGCAGGCATGGAGTGTCGGAGAAGTCTTACGATGCTATACCCAAGATATACTGCCGTATATAGGGTAACCAGAATAATAACCGGACAATCAATTGTTTTTTGCCCGGTTATTATTCCATTTTTTCCCTTGACAAAATCATATATCTTCATGTAAAATTTAATCTGTTATGAGTAACTGCCCAGTTAGCTCAGTTGGTAGAGCAAGGGACTGAAAATCCCTGTGTCTCTGGTTCGATTCCGGAACTGGGCACTCATCTGAGGAGGAAAGATTTTTCGTAAGAAAAGTCTTTCCTTTTTTATTAAAAATTATTGGAGGATTTTCCATGGAAGCAAAACCGAATTTTAAAACAATGTCTCTATCACAAAAAGCCGGCTATGTCTGGGACTATTATCGTTTTCACATTTTAGGCATTATTATTTCTGTGATTATCGCAGGTTCTATCATTCACCATTATGCCACCTTAAAAGAATCTGTATTAGATATGCTTTTTCTGAACGCACACACTATAGACAACGAGCAATTACCATTCGAAGACTTTATGGCAAAACAGGGATATAATACCAATGATTATGAAATCACTGTTACCACTACTTTAAGCTTCGCCTTAGAAGAAGGAAGTTATCAGCAGGATTACTATTCTATTCAGACTTTGAGTGCATTATTTGCTGCCGGTGACTTAGACATATTCGCTGCACCGCACCAGATTTACAATGACTATGCCTCTTCCGGTTATGTTACAGATTTACGCAATATTTTCACCAAAGAAGAATTGGAAGAATTCGGTGACATAATTATTTATACAACGCTTTTAGAAACCGGCGAATCCTTTCCTTCCGGCTTTAATTTAGAAGGAAACCAATGGTTGATTCGTAATGGTTATTATGATGAGGGATGTTATTTAGCAATTGCCGCAAACACAGATAATCCGGAACTAACCAAAGAATTTATCTATTACATTCTAAACAACTAATAGCTATCGTAAAACAACGCATAAAAACACCGGTTTACTGCATAACCCATTGACAGTTATACAGCAAACCGGCGTTTTAATCATTCAATGTAATTCGGCATCCTGCCGTTTTACTTATTTTTCAAAACAAGAACCGTATACGACGGCATTGTAATTTGTGTTCCATTAACAGTAATATCTTCTGTTCCCGTCAACAATGCACCACAAATTTCCAACTCTTTTTCCATCAAAGTCACTTTTGCCAAATCAATCGTCCTACTCTCCTTTGCAAGACTATAGATAAGCAGCACTTCTTCCCCATCATAACTTTTCTTTACCGCACAAATGCTTTCATCTTCCATCAAACCTTCTTCCAGTTCCATTGTACCATGAGATAATGCCGGAAATTGGTTTCTCAAAAGAATTGTCTGCTTCACAAAATTGTAAATAGAATTTCCATCCTTTTCCTGTTCCGCAAAACTCTCAAACTTCATATCAAACGCTTCCATTGCCTCCGGACCATCACACATGCCTTCCGCATTCTTATCCGTAGACCAATACATTGGCGCGCGCTTATTCTCATCGATACCGGACCCCTTCATACCAAGTTCTTCCCCATAGTATAAAAATGCATTGCCGGACATGAGCAAATTCATTGCCTGTGCCATCTTTACCTGGCGTTCACTAAATTCGCCTGCGTAATAACCTGTACTTCTCCCCATATCGTGATTCGTATAAAACGGAGCATCGATGTAATCTGCATTATTTTCTGCAAACGTGTCCTGTGCACTAATCAGTTTCTTTCCATACATACTGCCATTGCTCTGTTTTAATGCAGTTGCAATCGTTCCGCTATTATCTGCGAAAGCAAAATTAAAACAACTTACGCCGCTCGTATAATACTTTGCATATGAGGTAATATTATTCCAAACTTCAGCTACAATATAAGCATTTTTATCTTTTTGCTTCACCATGTCATTAAACCAAGTAAGCACTTCGATATTTTTTACGTCATTTCCTGAATAATACTCTTTTGCTGCATCTAAACGGAAACCTCCCACGCCCAGTTCAAGCCAGTAATCTGCAATCGCTTCAAATTCTGCACGAACAGCTTCACTCCCCAGATTCAAGTCCGGCATACCGCTCCAGAACTGCGCTTCATAATACCAGTCTGTACCGCTGAGGTTTTCGTAACCATTTTCCTTTGTACGGCTAAAGAAATAATACTCTACATACGGACATTCTTCCGGGTCAGGTTCTGCCCCTTCCGGAAGCCGCCTTAAATATTCACATGCCGTCCGAAACCATTCATGCTCGGAAGAAGAATGATTCATGACCAGATCAATAATGACACGGATTCCGCGTTCCTCACATTCCCTAATCAATGTCTTAAAATCATCCATTGTACCGTATTCCGGATCAATTCCGTAATAATCCGTCACATCATATTTGTGATAGGTTGGAGATGGCATAACCGGCATGAGCCAGATACCGTTGCATCCCAAATCTGTAGTAGTAGTCGGGTCACCATCATTGATATAATCCAGTTTTTCCGTAAGCCCTTTTAAATCACCAACTCCATCACCGTCACTGTCATAAAAACTATAGGCGAACACCTCGTAATAGGTGCGGTAATTATCATCTGTCACCCTCTGCTCCGTCACATTATACTGCTCCATCAGCGAAAGTGCCGTTACCTCCTCCTGCATGACATCCGCTTCAAGTCTGCCTCCTGCTATATTCGCATCTGCATTTCCACAGCCACTAAACATCGTTGACAAAACCAGTATTCCTGCTAATAATCCTGCTGCCACTCTCTTTTTCATCCTGTTCCTCATTTCCGTTTTTTACTTA
>CAYMTX010000074.1:0-11163 GCA_964393475.1 uncultured Roseburia sp.
TTATCATCAGTCCAGATGGGGCTATGATTCTGCGGACTGTATGCGCAATATCGGAAAGAAATACCGTGAATTAGAGATTCCATGTGAATCGATTCATTTTGATATCGACTATATGGACGGCTATCGTGTCTTTACCTGGAATGAACAGGATTATGGTGTGCCGGGTGAGATTATAAGAGAATTAAGTGAAGATGGATTTAAAATTGTCTGTATCATAGATCCGGGTGTGAAAGAAGACGAGAATTATTATGTATATCAGGAAGGAATGGCGAATGATTATTTTGCTAAGACACCGGAAGGCGGCGTGTATGTAAACGCTGTTTGGCCGGGAGATTCGGTATATCCTGATTTTGGTAATCCGGAGGTCAGAAGCTGGTGGGCAGATAAGCAGAAATATCTGGTTGATTTGGGAGTGCGTGGTGTCTGGAACGATATGAATGAGCCGGCAAGCTTTCATGGAGAGTTGCCGCAGGATGTCGTATTCACGGATGAAGATGAGAAGGCAGATCATGCAAGAATGCATAATGTGTATGGTCATAATATGGCGAAAGCGACATATGAAGGATTAAAGAAAGCTGACGGCAGAAGACCGTTTGTCATTACAAGAGCATGTTATGCAGGCTCACAGAAATACACAACCGCATGGACGGGTGATAACCAGAGTCTTTGGGCACATTTGCAGATGGCAATTCCACAGCTTTGTAATATGGGATTAAGCGGTCTTGCTTTTGTGGGTACAGATGTAGGAGGATTTGGTTCAGACTGTACACCGGAGTTGCTTGCACGCTGGGTACAGGTAGGCGCATTTTCGCCGCTGTTCAGAAATCATTCCAGCAATGGCAGTATTTATCAGGAGCCGTGGCAGTTCGGGGAAGAAGTGACCGATATTTACCGTAAATTTGTTCAGTTGCGTTATCAATTGCTTCCGTATTTGTATGACCTGTTTTTTGAAGGTGAGAAAACAGGACTGCCGATTATGCGTCCACTTGTATTGCATTACGAACACGACAAAGAAACATGGAATCTAAACGATGAGTTCTTAGTGGGTGAGCATATACTGGTTGCGCCGGTAGTGACACAGGGAAGTACACGAAGAATGGTTTATCTTCCGGAAGGAACATGGTATGACTGGGAAGATGCAAAAGAATATGAGGGCGGTAAATATTATCTGGTGGAAGCACCGCTGGATACCTGTCCGATTTTTGTAAAAGCCGGCAGTATTATTCCGACTTATGATGTCATGCAGTATACCGGAGAAAAGCCATATGATACATTGAATTTACTCGTATTTCCGGGTAAAGGACGTTATGTGCATTATCAGGATAACGGAGCAGATTTTGCATACCGGGACGGAGTATTTAATGCATATGAGTTTACTTCTGATGCAGAAGGCAATGTTACAAAGAAGCTGATTTATAAGGGATATGAGGCAGAATATACTCAAATTAGTTCTGTAATGGCACAGGCTTTGAAGGAAGAGTAGAATTTAAATGTGGAAAAATACGATAAAAAGGAACACGGCGGACATGCACGGGTTTCTTTATACTGCATAGAGTATAGTGATATTAGAAATGCAGGAGCATTTACGTGGACTATAAATATCAGCCGTATTCGTATATGCCGCAAATGGATATAAATAGAATGCCTTTTTATATGAGCTATCCGGTGCAGAATCTTTATCTGACAGAGATGGAATATGAAAAAGACATGGAGAGAATGAAGGAACTTTATCCGCGGGAAGTGAAGCGGATTCTGGAAATGGTGGAAGAAGAGTGCGACAAAATGGAATATGAGGGAAGCCTCATGTTTGATGAGTATCCGGATCGCATGATGCTGGAACAGATTGCAGAACGTATCGCAGAGCGGATGCGTGCAGCAGAGCAGGCAGGTGTGGCAGAATCAGGAAACGTGGAAGCCAGTCAGAGGCGAGACGGCAGACCGCCGTTTGGACCACCGCCGGGACCACCGCCAATGGGACCGCCACCCGGACCAAGGGATGATTTACGCAGTTTAATCGGTGTATTACTGAATCAGGAAATGTATCGCAGGCGGTGCAGACACAGACGTTGTAACCGCTGGTGGTAGAATTTAAAAGAAAAGATTGCGTAAATAGGCAAAAATGAATAAAATAGAGTAAAAGTTATGAAAAGAAAAACATAAAAAATGCTATGGCAGGATAGCTGTGTGCATTTTTTATGTTTTTTCGATTGTTTGCAGATGAACTAGAAAAATAGGAGGAAAACGATGCAGAAAGGAATTATGAGAGCAATTGTATTAGCTGTGATATTTTTTATAGCAATTGCTTTTTTTAGTATTGTGACAAATCAGGTAAATGAAGATTTGACAACTGAGATGGCAGATGCGTCGTTGCCGGTTTTAAGCTTATATAGTGATAATACGGAGATTAACGAATTACGTGGTTATACCGAAAAAATGGATGCTGCTTTTATGCGAGATACTATTACTCCGATAGCAGAGGACCGCATTATTCCGGTAAAAATCATGACGTATTTTAAAAAGATTGATGGGATTTCTTATGAGATTCGGAGTTTGGATGGAGAAAGACTGGTAGCAGATGCGCAGGTAGAAGATTTCAACCAGGTGCGCGGACAGATTGTTGTTGATTTTCAGATTCAGAGTCTTTTGACAGAGGGGCAGGAATATCTCTTGATTATTTGCTTGGAAAGTGAAGGAGAAGAGATATATTATTATACCCGTATTGTTGAGCCGGAAGAGTGTCATGTAACAGAAACCCTGTCTTTTGTACAAGAGTTTCATTATGCTACCTTTGACAAGGAAAGCGCTACTTCTTTAAGTACTTATTTGGAGCGTGCAACAGGCGATAATACAACGTTGCATTATACTACATTAAATTCGACATTAAAGCAGGTTACATGGGCAGATTTCGGAGGGAAAAGACTGACAACGGCGATACCATCGATTAAAGAGATAACGCCTACTTATAACGTAATTTCTATGAATTATGTAATGACGAGGGTAAACGAAGATAATGTCAGTGAATATTACAATGTAGAGGAAAATTACCGTGTGCGTTATACAAAACAACGAATGTACCTGCTTAATTTTGAACGTACAGTTAATGAAATTTTTCGAGGAGAAACCGTCGATTTAGAAGGAAAATATATTCAGCTTGGAATACGTTCAGAAGACGTAGAATATAAATCCAGTGATACCGGAAATATTGTTGCATTTGTACAAGAGGGAGAGCTTTGGAGTTACAACCAGAGTGAAAATACGCTTGCGAAAGTATTTAGCTTCCGGGGCTATGAAGGAATCGATAACCGTGAAAATTATGGAGCGCATGATATTAAAATCGTAAATGTAGATGAAGCGGGAAGTATTACGTACATTGTTTATGGATATATGAATCGTGGTATTCATGAGGGGAAAGTAGGAACTGCTGTTTATCGTTATGACAGTCTTGCAAATACCAATGAGGAGGCTTTGTTTATCGCATCAGACCAGTCTTATGAAGTGATTAAGGCAGATTTAGGTGAGCTGATGTATGTAAATGAAGGAGGCGTGTTCTTCCTTATGCTGGGGGAAACGGTATATGGAATTAATTTAAGTACCTTTGAGATTCAAGAAGTAATCTCGGGTCTTGGTGAGGGAGAGTATGCAATTTCGGAATCTAATCGTTTGTTTGCGTGGATTGAACCGGCAAATGAGCTGGGGAGCCGGGAGATTTCTATAGTTGATTTAACAACAGAACAGATAAAGACTATAACAGGCGATGTGGATGAATACTTGTTGCCATTGGGATTTTTAGGGGAAGACTTTGTGTATGGCGCAGTCAAAATAGCAGATGTTGAAAAAGATGTTACAGGTAGAGCAATTTATCCGATGTGCAGAATTAACATTGCGGGACTGGTGTCAGGCGATGTTAAAATGTTAAAGACCTACGAAAAAGAGGGATATTATATTTCGAGCATTGAGATTGACGGATTTACCATTTATTTAAATCGGATTCAGCATAATGGAACGATGTATGTAAATGCTGCGCAGGATATGATTATGAACCGCGAAGGTGATACAAATAGCACAGTAAAATTACAAGAAATCCAGCATAGCCAGAAACAGGCAGAAGTGCAGTTAGTATTGAAAAAAGCAGTGGCGACAAATGCACCAAAGCTTTTAACGCCAAAAGAAGCGATTCTGGAGACGGCAAGAGAAGTTCGGTTTGAAAAATCAGCTCTACAGAGTGAATACTATGTATATGCGCAAGGTAAAATATTACTGTCTACGGATAACGTCGCGGACGCTGTTTTGACCGCAAATGGGGCGATGGGTGTTGTAATCGATAAGAATCAAGAGTATATATGGAAACGTTCCAGAAAGACCTCTCAGACGGCGTTTAGGGGTCTGTTAGTAGGAGAAGAGGATAAGAATGCAGGAAGCATAGCAAAAAGTATTAATGTGATGCTGGAACGAGAAGGAATTAATATCAGTGTAAATGCATTGATGGAACAGGACGAGATGCCAAGCGAAATTTTGAAGAATGCATTAAGAGATGCTAAGGTATTAGATTTGACAGGCTGTAAAGTAGATGAAGTTTTATATTATATCAGTAACGGAGCACCGGTCTTGGCAATGACAGATGCAGATGACGCTGTTTTGTTGGTAGGATATGACTCTAGTCATGTGATGATTTATGATTCTCTTAAGGGTATGACATATCGGAAAAGTATTACAGATGCAGATGAAATCTTTGCGAGTGCCGGAAGTATTTTTTTGACATACTTGAAGTAAAAAGTTATGAAGCGTGATTCGTGGTTAAAAAGGGCTGAAAAATGCCTAAAAAAAATAAGTATTAAGGATTTCCTTAGTTGAAGTTTAACAGATTTTAGGGAAACATCTTGCAAATTGTACGTTTATCATGTATATTTTGTTAGTAAAATTTTAAAAGGGGAAGTGAATGGCATGAGTACGAAAGAAGTTGTAGTATCTAATGTTGCAGAGGGACATAGCAACCCGGTTGCAGAACTCGTTCAGGTAGCTTGTCGTTTCGATAGTGAGATTATTTTAGAAAGCAATAATCGACGCATTAATGCCAAAAGCATTATGGGAATTATGGCATTCAATCCATCTAAGGGAATGACAGTGAATATTGAGGCTACTGGAAAAGACGAAGAAGAAGCAATAGTAGCAATGGAAAAATTTTTGATTTGTGAGTAAGTACATTTTTTGAGGAGGAAAAGAAAAATGGCAACAAAGAAAGTAACTGCACCAGCAGCAAAAGTAGAAGCAAAAAAAGTAGAAGCTCCTGTAAAAGCAGCAAAAGTAGAAACTAAAGTAGAAGCTCCTGTAAAAGCAGCAGAAGTAAAAGTAGAAACTGTAAAAACAGAAGTGAAAGCAGAAGCTAAGAAAGCGGAACCAAAGAAAGAAACAGTAAAAAAAGAAACTGTTAAGAAAGCTCCGGCTAAAAAAGCTGCAACAACAAAGAAAGATGTTGAACCAACAGTAGTTGTTCAGTTTGCAGGACAGGAAGTAGCAATGGCTACAGTAATTGAAAACGTTAAGAAGGCTTTTGAAGCAGAAGGCAATAAAGTATCTACGATCAAAGAAATGCAGATTTATGTAAAACCGGAAGAATATGCAGCATACTATGTAATTAATGGTGTATCCGGTAGAATTAATTTATTCTAATCAGCCTACATATATCACTTGAATATTATAGAATAAGTATAGAAAATTGCTATTTATAAAAAAATCAGGTCACTTTTTCAGTGACCTGATTTTTTAGTTGTTATGATTTGCTTTATACTTTTCAACAAATCGCTGAATTCTGTCATAAGGATTCAATAAATCGCTGATAGAAGAATCATGATTCAATGTATCAATGATGTAAGCGATGTATTTGCTCATGTCACAGCTAATATAGTAATCTCTTGCAAGAAGTTCAGGAGACTGATAAGTAAGGTTAGTAGTAACAACACGGTAGATGATGCCGTCTGCAATAAAGTATCTACGATCAAAGAAATGCAGATTTATGTAAAACCGGAAGAATATGCAGCATACTATGTAATTAATGGTGTATCCGGTAGAATTAATTTATTCTAATCAGCCTACATATATCACTTGAATATTATAGAATAAGTATAGAAAATTGCTATTTATAAAAAAATCAGGTCACTTTTTCAGTGACCTGATTTTTTAGTTGTTATGATTTGCTTTATACTTTTCAACAAATCGCTGAATTCTGTCATAAGGATTCAATAAATCGCTGATAGAAGAATCATGATTCAATGTATCAATGATGTAAGCGATGTATTTGCTCATGTCACAGCTAATATAGTAATCTCTTGCAAGAAGTTCAGGAGACTGATAAGTAAGGTTAGTAGTAACAACACGGTAGATGATGCCGTCTGCAACAGCCTTATCAAATTTCTCTAAACCATTTGTAAATAAACCGAAAGTGGCTACTACAAAAATACGGTTTGCTTTTCGTCTCTTCAATTCGGAAGCAACGTCAATCATACTTTCTCCGGAAGAAATCATATCATCAACAATAATGACGTCTTTGCCTTCTACATCGGTTCCTAAGAATTCATGTGCTACGATTGGATTACGGCCATCAACAATGCGGCTGTAGTCGCGACGTTTATAGAACATACCCATGTTAACACCCAGAACAGTTGCGAGATATACAGCACGACCGGTACCGCCTTCGTCAGGGCTGATAATCATTAAGTGATCACTATCAAGTTTTAAGTCATCTACATTGTTCAAAATACCTTTGATAAACTGGTATGCAGGCTGGACTGTTTCAAAACCTTTCAGTGGAATCGCATTCTGTACACGTGGGTCATGTGCGTCAAATGTGATAATATTGTCAACACCCATTGCTGTCAATTCCTGCAAAGCGATAGCACAGTCTAAAGATTCACGGGCTGTCCGCTTGTGCTGACGGCTTTCATATAAAAATGGAATAATAGCTGTAATACGTCTTGCTTTACCACCTGCGGCAGCAATAATACGTTTTAAATCTGCGTAGTGGTCATCCGGAGACATGTGGTTTTTGTGACCGGATACATTATAAGTGATACTATAGTTGGTTACATCGACTAAAAGATATAAGTCGTATCCGCGAACAGATTCTTTAATCATTGCTTTTGCTTCACCGGTACCGAAACGAGGTACAGAAGTGTTGATGATATAAGAATCACGGCGATAACCTTTGAAAGCGGCATCATTCTGATGCTCGTGTTCTCTTATTTCTCTCCAGGTGACAAGGTACTTGTCGACTTTGTCTCCGAGTTCTTTGCAGCTCTGCAAAGGAATAAGACCTAGCATACCATCAGGTGTGGTTTCTAAAATTCTTTCGTCATTTGGCATTGAGTGGGTCCTCCATGTATTATGTTGATGTGTAATAATATGTTAATGAATTCGTTTTTTCATACGAATATCATCGCCAAACATTTTGATAATGGTGTAGCAACTTGAAATACGGGAAAGAACACGCTCTGAATAAATATCGGCAATCTGTCCCATATTAAGGTTCGTAGAGATGATAGTCGATTTCTTGCGCAAAATTCTCTCGTTCAGACATAAGAATAACTGCGAAGTAGTAAATGAGTTGGCGAGTTCTGTGCCAAGATCATCAATAATTAATAAATCGCAATCGAAAATATTCTGATGTGCTGCTACTGCCTTATTATCTTTGTCAAAAATCCCTTTACTTAATATATCAAATAATTGGAATGCCGTAAAGTAGATAACGGAATGTCCTTTATCTAATAATTCTTTGGCAATACAATTTGACAGATAAGTTTTACCGGTTCCGGTATCACCGTAGAAATAGAGATTGGCAAATGTTTTGTCAAAATTATCAATAAAATTCTGACAAATAGTATATGCTGCTTTAGCATTCGCTAAAGAAGTGAGTCCGGTGGTAGGATTTACGATTGTATCTGAATAATAGTCAAAGGAAAAGTTAGAAAAATTCTCTTTGGCTAAAATATCCTTAATATTAGACTGGGTGTAAATCATGTCGATAGCTTGCTGTGTGAAACAGTGACAGCGTTCACCGTCAATGAAACCGGTATCCTTGCAATCAGAACAGGTATATATCGGTTGCAGATAGTCTGCAGGATATCCGAGGGATTCCAATAGACTTGCTTTACGTGTACGTAAAGCGGCAATCTGCAACTTTAATTCTGAAATGGCAGATTCATCCCCGTCAAAAAACTTTCTGGCAGATGTTACGGAACATTCCGCGATGGAACGTTCAATTTCTAAGAATTCAGGAGCTTTTGCATATACTTCTTTGGTACGTGCTGCCAGAATATCTTTGTTGCGTAACTGTCTTTCGTCATATCCGCGTTGTATTTCGTCGTATTGTGAATTATTTAAAGCCATAGTGGACTCCGTTCTACTGCTTACTGTACAGAAGTGGTCAGTAACATTTTTTCTAACTGATCATAGTCATAGGAACGCTGATCGAAATTGTTAAATTTATTTTTAGAAACGGTTTTGGGTGCCGTGGTAGCGGCTTTTTTGCGTTTCTGATGGTCTGTGTCTGCTTTTGCAACATCTTCTAGGGAAGAGATGTTGCTTGACTTCCAGTTGCTTAAAATGCGGTCAGTGTATTCGAAACTTGGTTCGTGAATTGTCTGAATCGTTTTTTCGCAGGCTTTCTGGATGAGTTCTACGCTAAAACCTAATTCGTTTTTCCATTTATCAATATAGGCAGTTTCGGTGGAGACTAAGTTGCGACCGGAAATACCCATAGCTTTCATAACTGCGGAATAGGTCTGATTATATTGACCGTTGGCCTGTTTCGCCTGTTCTACGGTCTGATATCCGTTTTCAGCCCAGGCAAGGGCAACCTTTTCTATGTAGCGGATGCTGGTGTGGCGGTTGGATACACAATATTCAATCAGATATTCGATTAATTCAATGGAAAGTTTCAACTCGTCGTAAAAGTAGAAAATTGCATTCAAATCAGTAGCGGTTAAAGTACGACCGAGATACTGTTCTGTAATGAAGACTAATTCCATGACAGCTTCCTGCTCCGTGAATTGCTTGATATCGTCTGCGGAGTAGGATTTCTTAATAAGCTCTTCTTTGGAAATCGAAGTATCCGATTTTTCTGTGGCAGAAGATGCAGAGGATGTTTGGTCTGCATCCGTCTGTGAGACGGCAGTTTTTACATTTCCGGCTTTAGAAAGCGCATCCATTAAACGGATTCCGATTAAATTCTTATCCGTATCGTAATCAAGATGAAGTAACTGCATACGCTCCCAATAGCAGAGTGCACGTTTCACGTCTTTCTCTGTGTGCTCAAACTTGTCCGCAATTTCGGAAAGTGAAAATCCGGTATCGACAGAATTCAACTGACGTAACAGATATAAATATATTTTTACAAATTCGCCATTGGCATCCGACATATATTCGTCAATGAATACATTGGAAACGCTTGTGGCGGTAGTATCTTTATCTGAATACAAATTAATTTTTGACATGAAATATCATACCTTTCTAAAATCCCCTATCGTGTTCCGATTATAGCACAAGAGTATTAAAAAGAGAAGAAGGAAAATTTGCGCAAAGCTAGTAAAATCAAGGGATTATAAGATTGTGGATAATGTGGATAACTTTGTGAGTAACTCATAATAATAATTTTATGGAAACTATAAAAATAGTTTAAAAGCCAGTGGAAAACGGATTTCTAAGAAATAGGAACAGATTATTATGTAAACAAAAGAAATCCACATTCAGAAGTTGATGTTTTCAACATTCTAAATGTGGATAATGTGGATAAGTTATTTGGCAAGTATGTTTTCACCGATGTTTACTACATCTCCGGCACCCATGGTTATCAACAGGTCGCCGTTCATACATTTTTTTTCTAAAAAGTTTTCAATTTCAGCAAAAGTTGGGAAATAATAACATTCTGTTCCGTGTTCTTGCAACTTATGCAATAAATCTTCGGAGGAAATACCATAGGTATTTTTCTCGCGGGCGGCATAGATATCTGCCAATACTACAATATCGGCTAAACTCAATACTTCGGCGAACTCATCTAAGAACGCTTTTGTACGGGAGTAAGTGTGAGGCTGGAAGACCAATACAAGGCGTTCGTGCGGGTAATTTGCAGCAGAATTCAATGTGGCACGAATTTCTGTTGGATGGTGTGCATAATCATCGATGATGGTAACACCGTCTTTTTCACCTTTGTATTGGAAACGCCGGTTAGCACCGCCGAATGCAAGCAGACCGGTCAGGATATCTTCTTTTTCTAATTTCAATTCCATGGACAGTGCAATTGCTGCAAGTGAGTTTGAAACATTATGCATACCCGGCACACCCAGTTTTACTTCCATAAGGGCTTCGCCACGATACATTACGGTGTAAGAAGCACATGCTTTTTCATCAAAGGTAATATTTGCAGGATAGTAGTCATATCCTTCTTTTAAACCATAAGTAATTACTTTGGCAGGAATGTTTGCAACCAGAGCAGTATAATTCTCGATTTCGCCGTTGATAATGATGACACCATCGGATTTCGTATTGCCGGCGAAAGAATGGAACGAATTACGCACATCTTCTAAGTCTTTGAAAAAGTCTAAGTGCTCTGCTTCTACGTTTAAAATAATACTGTACTTTGGATAGAAGTGTAAAAAACTATTGGTATATTCGCAGGCTTCGGAAATAAAATATTCAGAGGAACCTACACGGAGATTACCATTAATTGCTTCTAAGATGCCACCGACAGTAATGGTCGGATCACAGTTTGCAGATAACAGAATCTGACTAATCATAGAAGTTGTGGTAGTTTTGCCATGCGTACCGGAAACTGCGATGGAATGGCTGTAGTTATCCATGATTTGACCAAGCAGTTCGGCGCGGCTTAACATTGGGATGCCTTTTGCTTTGGCGCAGGCAAATTCAGGATTGTCTTCTGCAATTGCAGCAGTGTATACCACAAGGTCGATACCCGGAATAATATTATCAGCTGTCTGACCGTAAAAAATCTGCATGCCTTTTTGAGCTAAGTGTTTTGTCAATGCTGATTCCCTTGCATCGGAACCGGAAATGATAAAGTGTTCTTCGTGTAAAATTTCAGCAAGACCACTCATGCTGATGCCGCCGATACCGATAAAGTGAATGTGTATCGGCTGATTAAAATTAATTTTATAC
>CAYMTX010000075.1:0-11144 GCA_964393475.1 uncultured Roseburia sp.
AGGCTTCTCATTATATAAAATTGTTTGACAAAACATCATTTTCATGCTATATATTTTTAAAATTAGTATTTAAGGAGTACTACGAATGGATTTATCAAAAGAATGGTATCGAAGTGAATTTATCAATCATGAGGTAATAGAAGTCCACCGCGGTATCGAAACGGAATTCACCTTCTATGATGCAATAGCAAATGGCAACCTGACCTATGTGGAAGAAAACTGTAAAAGCAATACTTTCATCAACCCGGATGGCATGGGGAAATTATCAGAAAATGCACTGCAGAACATCCGCTATCACTTCGTTGTTACCACCGCTATGATTGTCCGTTACTGCGTTCATGCCGGTATGGAACAGGAAAAAGCATACAGTCTGAGTGATTTTTATATTTTAAAAATGGATAAATACCAGACTGTACAAGAAATCAATGAGCTACATGATGTCATGTGTATAGATATCTGTAAGCAGATGAATATTATCCACAATAAACAGATTCTTTCCAAGCCAATTGTTTTGTGCATTGACTACATATACAGTCATATTCATTACCGTATTACTATCAAAGAACTGGCTGAATACCTGAAAATATCCGAAAGCTACCTGTCACGTTTGTTTTTGAAAGAAATGGGATTACCCGTAAGCCAATACATTTTGGATTTGAAAATTGAAAAAGCAAAAAATCTTCTACAATATTCCGAATACAATATTGTCGATATTGCCAACTATTTGTCTTTTTCCTCCCAAAGTCATTTTATTCAGGTGTTTCAGAAAAAAACCGGACTCACTCCACACAAATACCGCACACAAAACTTTCGTTCCAACTGGGACTCCATATCCCACAAATGATAAAATAAAGGGAGACTGTAAAAGTCGTATTTTACAGTTTCCCTTTATTTGCATTAATACATTTGTAAATACTCAAGCCTTTATGTTTGCAGACATTCTATAGGTAATAAATAATTTCTGTATGCTCTGTCATGATTTCTTCCGGAATATAATTCCCCTCTACTTCTACACCATTAACCAACATCTTCTTACAGCCAGACTCTGCATGTTCCGGATTTTCCACCACAATATGTAAATGTTTACCTCGGAAATTTTTCTCTATTTCGAATTTTCTCCATTCTTTTGGTACCGCCGGTGCAATTTTCAATCCATAGAAATCAGGTCTCATACCAAGAATTCCTTCTACACAGCCAACCATAACCGTTGATGCTGTTCCGGTAAGCCAGTGTACATGCGACTGTCCATGTCGCGGACTATCTTTTCCTTCTGTAAACTGACCATAGCAATATGGCTCCAAAACACGTATTTCTGCCCTATCATTCTGTGCAGCCGGAGCATTCTCCATAAAATATTCAAATGCCCGTTCTCCATGTCCACGTAAAGCTTCTGCTAAAATAATCCAGCCTTGTGACTGCGAGAAAATACCCGCATTTTCTTTTGTTCCCGCATTATAGATAACGGCCAGTGCACCTTCAAATGCGTCATTGTGATACGGAGGATTCATCAACATTGCTCCATATGCCGTATTCAGCTGCTGATATACATTCTCTAATGCTGCATCAGCCTGTTCCTCCGAAGCAAATCCACTAATTACACTCCAGCTCTGCGGATTCAGCCACATATTTGCCTCTCTATCCGTTCTTTTACCAATTACATCACCATTTTCCGTATATCCACGCACAAACCGGTCTTCATTCCAGCAATAATTCTCAATTGCCTTTCCCAACTTATCCTGCTGTTCTTCTAAATAGGTCACATATGATTCGTCTTTCTTGTACTGTGCGAAAAGCTTCAAAATTGTCATGGCATAGTAAAACTGAAAGGCAACAAAGCTGGACTCTCCTGCTTTTCCAAGACGCAGACAGTCATTCCAGTCTGCATGCAGACCTGCCGGCATTCCGTGTACCCCAAGACGGTTCATAGAAAAGTCAATCGCACGTTTCAAATGTTCATAAACAGTTCCCTCGCCTTTGTTTGCAAAAGGAATCACCTCATCCATAAATGAAAGATTTCCTGTTTCTGCAATATACTTGTATACTGTTGGGAACAGCCATAATGCATCATCTGCCCGATATGCCGGATGACCGGTCTCCTGTACATAGGAGGCATCGTCCGGTGTATCCTCATGTCCCGGATTGTGTGTAAATTTTACTAATGGAAGACCGCCACCATTATCCACCTGGGCAGACAGCATAAAGCGAATCTTCTCTAATGCCATTTCCGGTGCCAAATGAATAATACCCTGAATATCCTGCACCGTATCACGATAACCATATCCATTACGCAAACCACAATAAATAAAGGATGCCGCTCTTGACCAAATAAAGGTCATAAAGCAGTTATATGCATTCCAAGTGTTAATCATAGTATCAAATTCTTCACTTGGTGTTTTCACCTGGAATGCTCCTAATTTACCATGCCAGTATGTAATCAGTTCATTTAATTCCCTTTGACAGGTTTCTACTGACCGCTCATAAGAAGCTACAATTTCTTCCGCTTCATCGTTATACTTCATACCAAGCACAAAGGAAATACTTCTACTCTCTCCCGGTTTTAAAACAATTTCTGTGGATAATGCCCCACAGGCATTCTTGTTATAGCTTAATGTATTACCCAAATCACCATTTTCTACTCCGAGTGGGTTACCATAGCCATGATATCTTCCAAGAAACGCTTCTTTTTCTCCACAATAAGAAGATACTTCTGCACCCGCTAATCCAAAGAAACGTTCTGTAACGATTTTATCATCTACATCTTTACCATCTTCTATCCCATCCAGATTTCCATGAATCAACTGATGGATTCGGTTCTTTGCAAAGGCTGTTCTAGTGATAAACAAAGAATACTGTAAATTCACTTGATCCTGCTCATAATTACTGTTATTTGTAAATTCAGCATATCCTGTTAACGTCAGACTTCTATCCCTGTCCGAATGATTCGTCACCGTCAGATTCCATACCTCATAGGACTTATCTAATGGTACATAATAAAGTGCCTCCGAATGAATCTGACTATAATCTGCAATTAATTTGGTGTATCCCATACCATGACGGCATTCACTTTTATATACTTCCACGTCCTTGCCGACCGGTTGCCACGAAGCTGACCAGTAATCCTTGCTCTCATTATCTCTGAGATAAATATATCTGCCCGGCTGATCAAAATTATTAAATACATAACGTAAAATTCTGCCGTTTGCTCCTGATTTTGCAAAACTGTATCCGCCTGCATTGTTCGATATAATCGCTCCATATTCCGGAGAACCGAGATAGTTCGCCCATGGTGCCGGAGTGTCCGGTCTGGTAATTACATATTCTCTTTTTTCATTGTCAAAATAACCATACTGCATGTCTAATCTCCTTTATATTTCATCACATTATGCGAGTACTACTTCTATCTTGTGGCATCCCTCGCAAAAATCTTTCACTTTTCTGCGCTCCATTACAAATCTTTCCGCATCTACCTGAATACATTCTCCAGCCGACAATACTTCTGTAATTTTGTACTCACCATAAGTTTTATGAGAGAAATTGCGATAGATAACCTCTATTTCTTTTCCGGCAAAAGGTAATGTAATGCGCGCATAGCCATCTTCATCAAATTGCTCTGCCAGTAATTTCGGCTCCAGCAGTAAATCTCCATTTTTACCGCGCACACCAAAAACTTCCGTCACCATAGTCATCATATACCAGCTTGCGGCACCGGTAAGATAATGATACATACCTCTCCCTTTTGCATTAAAGTATTCCGGTATTCCCGGATATATCTTACTCGTATTAAAATTAAGTGCAGCATCTGCTAAAGTCTGTAAAGCTTTATAACCTTCTTTAGCAAATCCATTCTGATACAATGCATTTGCATACATAACTGTCATATGTGAAAATACAGCTCCATTCTCCTTTTCTCCATAAGCAAATCCAAACATTCTGCCCATATCATACTTTTCTTCATGAAAATTTGTATTAATCCGATAGCCACCAACATTTTTATCATACAAATACTGATCTGCACTGTTACAGATAGCTGATATCTGTCTCTCATCCGCAATCTTATTCATAATTGCAAATACCTGACCCGTTAACATCATACGAGTTCCATTCGGATGATGTCCTTCGACTGCTTTGCCGTGATTATCATAATAACTGTTAAACCAGCCGTTTTCTTCTTCACCAATCCACTCATTCGCCTGAATATGTTTTATCATCCAATTTGCTTTTTCTTCGAGATTTTGTGCCAGTACCTCTGCGTTAATCAATATCTTTGTTCCGCTAACCCGATGTCTACACTGTTTTACATATTTTTCTAACACAGAATGCTTCTTTGCAATATCATCATAACTTTCACTATTGTCACCGAGTAAATCAACTATTTCACTTAAAAGTTCGATTTGCCGGTTTCCTCTCTGATGTGCCAGCATACGTACATAATGTGACAATTGTTTCAGGTTTCCGGCATAAGCACAGGTAAATGCAACACTTTCTCCTTTTTCTTCTGCCATATCTAATGCATCATTCCAGTCTGCCCCCCGGAGTCGAATATAGTTATGGTCACCTACCTCATAAAAGGCACAAAGGTGCTGAAGCAAAATGTGTTCCAAGACTGTTCCCATATAGCAATTATCACTTACATCCTTCTGACAATTACCATCATCCGCTTTCCAGTCTTCATCCACACTAGTGCCACGCTCTACCTGACGATCCTTAAAGTAGGTAACCGGCTGGTTTAAAATATCAATATCTCCAGTCTGATCCATATACAATTTTGTAGTCAGAAATGGCCACATACCATGGTCCATCCAGACACGCGTAATATTATTTCTATCTGCGATAAATTCCCCCTGTTTTTCGCCAATAATAGTAGCATTCGTTCCATCAATACGGACACCACCATAATTATCCAGCAGCATTTGCCGTACTCCATCCGGATTCATCATCAAAAGTGCCAGACAATCCTGCCATAAATCTCTCCATCCTCTGCCACCTTTTCCGTAATCATGGTGCGGTAAGAACGAACAACCGTATATTCTTCGCAAAAAAGGTTGGAAACTCACCCAACGCATATAATTATCAAAATCCTTATTACCGGTATAATATTGAATATTCACTTCTTTCTGCCAGTATTCCTTTATTGCTTCCAACTCTGCTGAAACCTTTTGCTTATCATGCAATGCTTCAACTGCCGCTACAATTTCATCTGTATCTGCTGCAGCACCAATTAACACTATAAACACTGCTGTTTCTCCTGCCTTTAAGCATACATCCGCAAAACGGATACCTCCAAAAGCTTCGCCTCCTTCTGTCTGGATACCAGACATTTCTCCGAGGGCATTCTCTATTACAGCTCGTGGCTGCGTATAGGTTCCTCCTTCACCCAGAAAACCTTCTGCCAGAGGATAAAATGCCACCGGGTTCTCTCCTTCACCTGTAATACCGCATACAAAATAAGTAATGTCATTTACTTTATGTCCACGCTCATCGAAAGATAGCGTTGGTTTCACCCATACACCGTTCTCTGTCGTAGTTACACGATGTAACAACGAAGTGACATGTCTATGATCCCTTATATTATCTGCACTTCGTCCGTAAATCGGAATTGCCGCAATAGGTGTAAACTCTACGGAATGATTACTGATATTTTGAACACTTACCTGCATCACTTCTACATTATGGGAAAGCGGTACAAAAGAAGTCACTTCTGCACATAATCCGTATTCTAAGGACTCTCTTTTTACAGTGTGCCACATGAGTCCGGCAGTTACCTCACTCCGCTCCTGCTTTGTTGAAAAACGCTGGCTTTCTGCCTCTGCAGATGCGCCTGTCACGGACCAGTTTCCGCCACCTTTTATGTGACACCAAAAATTTCTTGTAGAACGATTGTTATGTAAATTTTCAGAACTAACCGGCTCTAAAAGAAATGCATTTTGGTTTAATTTGCTGTCACCACCCAAATTGGGGGTTAATGCACTTTTTATACCTCGTTCATTCGCAACCGGAAAATACAAATAACTGTAATTTTCTGGGTTTTCAATAGAAAATGTACCTTTATTATCTATAAATTGTATCGTCCCCATGAGTTCCTCCTGTTTCTATCTTCCTTCTTCCGCTCAATACTTCTGCGTTCTTAATCTATTTCCATTTTAAATAGTAACAGAGTAGCTCTCATTTATAAAATCGTTTTCTTGTTCAAAATACCAAATCCATGTAGTATTTCTTTCAGTATTTCAATTGTGTATACAAAAATCCACAAAAAAAGAATACTCACCCACTTTATAATGAGTAAGTATTCTTTTGAAAAATATTTCCTCTAAAAATCCTTATCGTTCTGATCTGTTCTTCATATCTTTAATCGGAATGTTCGCAAATAAAGCCGGAACCGTTCCGTTATTACTTTCAGACTCCGTCTGTGTAATCTGGATATTTAATGCCTCTATATCAATTTCCATGTACTTAGAAATAACCTGAATAATATCATTCTTAATCATTTCCATCACTTCCGGAGAACAGTTGGCTCTGTCTGAAACCAATAAAAGTTTCAAACGATCTTTCGCTACATCACCAGAACTTTTCTTTTTGAATAAATCCATCAATCCCATGATGTGTCCTCCTTAGTTCATTCCGAACAACCCTTTAATTTTTGAAAATACTCCCTGTTTTGCATCTAAATCTAAAAATGGTACTTCTTCGCCTGTAATACGTTTACTAATGTTCGCATATGCTTGTCCTGCAAGGCTGTTAGAACCTACTAATGGTTCACCCTGGTTTGTAGATACAACAATCTGCTCATCATCCGGCACTGCACCGATTAAATTCACTGCAAGAATCTCTGTAACGTCATCAACATTCATCATGTCCCCACGTTTTACCATGTCCATACGAAGTCTGTTTACAATCAAATCAATACGGCTGACTTCATTCGCCTCTAATAATCCAATGATACGATCTGCATCACGAACTGCTGAAACTTCAGGAGTAGTAACAACCAATGCTCGGTCAGCACCTGCAATTGCATTCTTAAATCCCTGCTCAATACCAGCCGGACAATCTAACAGGATATAATCAAATTCCTGTCTCAACTCTTCAATCAATTCTTTCATCTGTTCCGGAGAAACAGCGTCTTTATCTCTGGTCTGTGCTGATGGTAATAAACATAATTCAGGATATTTCTTATCTTTAATCAACGCCTGTTTCAAACGGCATTTACCTTCAATAACATCTACTAAATTGTAAACGATACGATTCTCCAATCCCATAACTACATCTAAGTTACGAAGTCCGATATCTGTATCAATCATTACTACCTTTTTATTTAACTGTGCAAGACCTGTACCCACATTCGCTGTAGTAGTTGTCTTACCCACACCACCCTTACCGGATGTAATTACAATAACTTCACTCATCTTTTTACGTTCCTCCTACGTTATATGTTGTTCAAAATCTTCTTAGATACCGGTTCGATGTAAATATTGCCTTCTCTTGCAACTGCAATCTGAAGTTCATTCGAATCCTTTTTCTCTCTTATTGCGGTACGTCTTTTCTTTTTCTCTTTATCCGGGCTCTTTGCCAGTAAATCACCAATCTGAATTTGAATCGGTTCCATCTCCAGCGCCAGAATAAAGCAACTTGTATCGCCATAAACTCCGGCCTGCGCATTGCCCTTCAATGCTCCAAGCACTACGATGTTACCACCGGATGTCACACGTGCTCCCGGATTAACATCCCCTAAAATAGTAATACTGGCTTCACTCTCCAATACCTGTCCGGAACGAAGTGTTCCTCTGTAAAACTCGCCGGACGAATTCATAGCCTTAGCATATTCTCGTTCGATGGCTTCACTGTAGGCATCAATCTGCGCCTTCATCTTCTGAGCACTCTCGTCGCTATTATCTACCACACATAATATCTCAATGGTAGTATTTTCTGTAATTGCGTCGATAATCTTCTGTTCTTCTTCATCGGAAAGCTTTCTTCCCTCAAAGGAAATACCAAGCTTAGAATTTTTAAAAAATTTCTCTGATTCCTTAAATTTCTCGATGACTGCTTTCAGTAAATCGGCAAAAGCAATATCCGGATCTAAAATCAGATTAATACCATATTTATTGCTTTTAATCATAACTGTCTGTGCCATAATTACCCTCCAACAAGGCAGATTCACTCCGTACAAAAAAGTACATGGCGCAATCTGCGCATATACATTAATTATACTGATTCTGTCAAAATATGCAACAAAAAATTCGTAACAATCTATTTTGCCTCATCAATTGCCTTTCCGATATCATGGCGCATATATTTATTATCAAATTCTACCCATTCCGTTGCTTCATATGCTTTTGCTCGAGCTTCTTTTAAGTCCCGTCCCGTTGCTGTAATCCCAAGAACACGACCTCCATTTGTCACGATTGCGCCTTTTTCATTAAATTTCGTTCCCGCATGAAAGCAAAAGTAATCCTCTTTTTCAGCGAAAGCTTCCATTCCTTTGATAACAAATCCCTTTTCATAAGAAACCGGATAACCGTCTGACGCTAAAATAACACAAACTGCCGCATTATCTTCAAACTGCAAATCAATCCGGTCAAGTGTTCCGTCTACACATGCTTCCATAACATCAATAATATCGTTTTTCATTCTTGGAAGAACTACCTGCGCTTCCGGATCACCAAAACGCGCATTATATTCCAATACCTTTGGACCATCCGGAGTCAACATTAATCCAAAGAAAATAACACCTTTAAATGCTCTTCCTTCCGCTGCCATGGCATCTACCGTCGCCTGATAAATATATTTTTTACAGAACGCATCTACTTCCGCTGTATAGAACGGACTTGGCGAAAATGTTCCCATACCACCTGTATTCAATCCCTCATCGCCATCTTTCGCACGTTTATGGTCCTGTGCAGACGACATAATCTGAATGCTCTTACCATCAACAAACGACAATACCGA
Organism: uncultured Roseburia sp.; assembly: GCA_964393475.1. Classification (GTDB taxonomy): domain Bacteria; phylum Bacillota; class Clostridia; order Lachnospirales; family Lachnospiraceae; genus Roseburia. Next base: position 8,944 of record CAYMTX010000075.1, read on the forward strand.
TACTTCCCGTCCTGTCATGAACTCTTCGATTACCATAGTGTTACCTGCAGAACCGAATTTTTTATCTTCCATGATTTCTTTTACACCGGCTTTTGCTTCTTCTAATGTATTACAGATTAAAACACCTTTTCCCAAAGCAAGTCCGTCCGCTTTTAATACAATCGGAAACTTCGCTGTTTCTAAATAATCTAACGCTTCCTGTGGATTTGTAAAGTTCTCATATGCTGCGGTCGGAATATTGTATTTTTTCATTAAATCCTTAGAAAATGCTTTCGAACCTTCTAAGATAGCAGCATTTTTTCTAGGACCAAATACCTTTAAACCTTCCGCTTCGAATGCATCTACCACACCACCTACCAAAGGATCATCCATACCAATGATAGTAAAATCAATAACTTTCTCTTTTGCAAATGCCACTAATTTATCAAATTCCATAGCACCAATGTTTACACATTCAGCCAATGCAGCAATACCGGCATTTCCCGGCGCACAATAAATTTTATCCACACGCGGACTCTTTGCAACTGCAGTTGCGATTGCATGTTCACGACCACCGCTTCCTACGATTAAAACCTTCATAACATTTCTTCCTTTCTATAAACACACAGGCTGTCACAAACCAACGATTTGAAACAGCCTTATTTTAACAATCACTCTGTAATTATAACATGTCCATCCGTAACAGATACTTTTCCGTTTGCAATTAAATCTATTGCCTGTGGCAAAAGCACCCATTCTGCCTGCTCCATCACACGATGCTGCAGCACTTCCGGTGTATCCCCCTGCTGTACTTCTACTGCCTTCTGCAAAAGAATCGGTCCGGTATCCGTCCCTTCATCCACAAAATGTACCGTAGCACCGGTCACTTTTACTCCGCGGGAAAGTACACCCTCATGCACTTTCAGCCCGTAAAATCCGGTTCCACAGAAAGATGGAATCAGCGAAGGATGGATATTGATAATCCGGTTTCTGTACTGTTTAATCATCCTCTCCGGAAGTACAACCAAAAACCCTGCCAATACGACCAAATCAACTTCATAGGAATTTAACTTCTCAAGAAATGCCGTATTGAATTTACTTCTATCTTCATAATCCTTCGGCGAAATACATAAGGCTTCAATGTCATGCTTTCTTGCACGTTCTAAGGCATAGGCATTTTTATTATTACTGATAACCACTCTTATCTCGGTATTGGTAATAGCACCGTTACTGATACCATCAATAATCGCTTGCAAATTCGTACCTCCACCTGATACTAATACTGCTATTTTCAGCATAAGGTTACTCCTTTTTCTCCATCCACAATCTTACCTATTACATATGGTGTATCGCCAGCACTTCTCATTGCTTCCATTGCCCGCTCTACATCAGCAGCATCTACACAAACCATCATACCAATACCCATGTTATATGTATTGTACATCATCTCTTCTTCTACATTACCAACACGAGCCATCATTTTAAATAGTGCCGGTACTTCATAGCTATTCTTCTCAATCACTGCGTGTTTGCCTTCCGGAAGCATACGCGGAACATTTTCAAAAAATCCGCCACCTGTAATATGACTACATGCTTTTACCGTTATACCGGCTTCCTTTACCGCTTTTAAAGCTTTTACATAGATTCTTGTTGGCGCGATAAGTGCTTCACCAAGAGTTGTTCCTAATTCTTCATGATATGTATTCAATGTCTCTGCATCCATTGGAAAAATCTTACGGACAAGTGAAAAACCATTGGAATGGACACCGGTAGATGCCATACCAATAATTACATCTCCTTCTTTTAAATTCGCACCTGTAATGATGTCTTTTTTATCAACTACACCTACTGCAAATCCTGCTAAATCATATTCATCTTCCGGCATAAGTCCCGGATGTTCAGCCGTCTCGCCACCTATAAGGGCACACTCTGACTGAATGCAACCTTCTGACACACCTTTTACAATCTCAGCAATTTTCTCCGGATAATTTTTACCACATGCAATATAATCTAAGAAAAATAATGGTTCTCCACCTGCACATGCAATATCATTGACACACATGGCAACCGCATCTATACCGATTGTGTCATGCTTGTCCATGACAAATGCCAGTTTTACTTTCGTACCGCAGCCATCTGTTCCCGATACTAAAACAGGCTCTTCCATATCCTCTTGTAGATTTCAAAACGGCTGATGGTGCTGAAATATGGAATCTCGTTGT
>CAYMTX010000076.1:0-11107 GCA_964393475.1 uncultured Roseburia sp.
ATCGTAAATGACTCGATCCATCTGATCCATCATGCCTTCCTTGTACTGATGCTTAACACCCAGCTGATAACCATAAGCTTTACCGATAGAACCTGTCTCATCTGCCCATTCATCCCACACAGTACTGTTTAAGTCATGGATATTATTTGACTTTCTCTGCCAAATCCAAAGCATCTCTTCTGTACAGGTCTTAATCGCAGTCTTTCGCAACGTAATGGCGGGGAATTCTTTTGACAAATCATAACGGTTCACCACACCAAATTTCTTGATTGTATAGGCACTTGTTCCATCTTCCCAGTGTGGACGCACCTTCTCACCTTCCGTACTTGTACCATTCTCCAGAATATCTTTACACATGTTTACAAAAATCTGATCTGCCAGACTCATATTTTCTTCTCCTGCTCCTTTTCTAACACAAATATATTAATTATCCATTTTACCAAACTTGAAAGCATAACTCAAGTCTATGCCTTCGGTTTGTACTGAATCTCCTTCACCGTATACACCGTCATAAATGCATCCGGGTCTGTCTCTGTCATATACTTCATCAACTTCTGATACTCATTCTTATCCACGATTGTAATGATTTCATGGCGTTTCTCCATATTATAAGCGCCAAATGCTTCATATATGGTTGCCCCACTGTGAAGTTCGTGCAAAATAAACTGCCGCACCTGTTCCTCATGTTTGGTAATAATGCAGACGCGTTTTTTCTCATTCTGTCCAAAAATAAAATAGTCCAGAATCAGACCATTAATATAAGTACCAAGCACACTAAGCACTACTGTTTTTTTATCGTATACAAGTGCAGATGAGAGTGCAATGCACATTCCGGCAAGTGACATTGCTTTTCCGATTTCGATATGCAGGAACTTATTGATAATTTTAGCTACAATATCAAGTCCTCCGGAAGATGCATTACGATTGAATAAAATACATAACCCGACACTTACTACAAATACATAGGACACTACATCCAATGTCGCATCCCCTGTCATAGACTGATTGTCCGGCCAAATTATTTCAAATAATTTCAATAAAGCCGGCAGCATGATGGTGGTATATACTGTCTTAATTCCAAACTCTTTTCCACAGATTAAGAAACCCACAATTAACAATGCCGTATTTAAAATAAATGTAATCTCTGATACTGCCAGTGGCACAAAATTCGATAAAACAATCGCCAGACCGGAAATACTGCTGACTGCTGCATGACTAGGTATTAAAAAGAAGAAAACTGCTACCGCAATAATTGCTATGGCAACGGTTAAAATTATAATTTCTTTCGCTAATTCACGTTTACTCAAGGTCGATTCCTCCGCTTTTCCATTTTTCAATCTTTCCATAACCATTTGATAGTTCTGTTCCTAAAATTATACGCAAAAATTTTTCTACTGGCAATTATCACTTCATATTTTTCGATTATTTAACATCAAGCTCCATTTTCCATGTATTCATTTGTGCAGATTGCACAACCTTACCATTTCGATTCTTTTTCCCCTACTATAAAGTTGGAAAAATCGAACTTCGAAACGTTTTTTTCACTCTTTTTTTTATTTCAAACTATACAACTTGCACAATGTTTTTTTGCCCGATTGTTTTTCACTCCGCTTGATGTTACCATAAGTTCACGAAATCAATCCACACAGAAAGCCTGAAAATTCAAGCAATGAACTCATCTGCATGCTTGAAGATTTATTCGCCAATATACCTGTAGCCGAAAAAAACAGATACTAACTCAGAAATACGGATTAAAAATGACCACTACCTTAGAAAGGAGCGTTTCAAAAATGTGTAACATAAGTGAATATTTTATTGAACATGCAACCGAAGTCGGACTTGAAAGAGGCATGAAGCAAGGTCTTGAACAGGGCATTAAGCAGGGCATTGAACAAAGCATAACCATCTTTATTGCCGCACTACGGAAAAACAATTTCTCTGATGCCAGCATTCTCAATGAACTCATTGAGAGTTTTGAATTGTCAGAAGAGACAGCCATGAAATATCTGCAATAATACAGTTGCACTCTGGTTTACATTATGCAGTAATTTTCGTCTAAAGAACACACGTATTACATATTAACAACTTGCCACATACCTTTATCTACGATAAAATATAAGTATCCAATAATCTCCCAAGGAGTAATAATAAATGAATGTTTTATTCTATCGCTACGGCAGCATATGCGAGCCGGATATTATCAACACACTAAACGAACTCGGACATACTACAACCCAAATAACAGAGGAGATTTCTAACAAAAACTTTTCATTAGGTGATAGTGCCAGATTGGTCAGCCAGACTCTGCTTTCACATCCATATGACTGTGTTTTTACCATTAATTTTTTTCCTGCTTTATCGGATGTATGTAATATTTTTAAAATTCCTTATATATGTTGGATTGTGGATTCTCCTGTTATGGAACTCTTCACTAAAAGCATACAAAATGCTTATAACTGGATTTTTTTATTTGACAAGGCCCAATATTTAGAAATTGCACCACTAAACCCAGGGCACATTTTTCATTATCCACTCGCAGTCAATATACACGATAAACAAAACGTAATACGGCAAGCCAAGCCATCAGTCCGCCAGAAATTTCAGTCTGACGTATCGTTTGTTGGCTCTCTCTATACAGAAAAATGCCCCTATGATAAACTCAAAGGTATCTCAACCTACACGGAGGGCTATTTAAATGGCATTATGGCCGCACAAGAGAAAATTTATGGTTGCTATTTTATTGAAGAACTTCTGTCTGACGAAATAATAACAGAATTCAAAAACCATCTAGAAGGTTACTACCAGTCACCTTTCAAGAACTTTTTAACAGATAAGATAACTATTTCACAATTGTATATAGGAAATAAGATTTCTGCACTAGAGCGGTTGCACATTTTGGAAACATTAAGCAATCATTTTCAAATAGACCTTTATACCGGAAGCGATACTTCTTCTCTGCCAAATGTTCATAATCGTGGTTTTGCTAAAACACTAACAGAAATGCCTGTCATTTTCCACGAAAGTAAAATCAACCTAAACATTACTTCTAAAGCTATACGAAGTGGCATCCCACTACGTGTCTTCGATATCATGGGATGTAATGGTTTTGTTCTAAGCAATTATCAGCCCGAACTGAACGAATTATTCACTCCGGGAGTAGAATTTGACTACTACACCAGTCCAGAAGAGTTAATCGAAAAAACAGATTACTACCTTCGACACGAAAAAGAACGAAAGGAAATTGCACATAACGGCTTTGAGAAAGTATCCAACGAATATAATTATATAAAACGTTTTTCACAACTTCTTCAAATCGTTTTTTCTTAAAAAAAACTTTGCCGTATAGATTATTGGCTACTATACAGCAAAGTTTTTATCTTTTCACCTCTTATCATTACACGATGCATTTTACTTTCTCAATTACATAATCCTGCTCTTCATTCGTCAAATCAGGATATAACGGCAGACTCAGCATATGTGCATACAGTTCTTCTGCATTCGGACAACATACGTTCTCGTAACCATGCTCCTGATAATACGGATGCTTATAAACAGGAATATAATGTACATTCGCATTAATTCCTTCTTCCTTTAACTTATCATACATTTCCTTCCGGTTCGGCACCTGAACTACATACAGATGCCAGCTATTATGACAACCTTCCGCCTGTGCAGGACATACAAGGCCTTCCACATCTGCAAACGCTTCGTTATAACGGGACACAAGCTCTCTCCTGCGTGATACGAATCTGTCTAATTTCTTCATCTGAGAAACACCCAGCGCACACTGGATATCGGTAATCCGATAATTATAGCCCAAATCAAGCTGCTGATAATACCAGCCTCCCTCATTCCGTGTCATCAGTTTTTCATCTCTTGTAATCCCATGACTGCGAAATAGCACGAGTTTTTCGTATAATTTTTCATCATTTGTCATAATCATACCACCCTCACCTGTGGTAATATGCTTGACCGGATGAAAACTAAATGTCGTCATATCTGACAAAGAGCCAATTCTTGTACCTTTATAATCAGCTCCCAGAGCATGAGCGGCATCCTCGATTACTAATAGGTTATGCTCCTTTGCAATCGCATGAATCTCATCCATTTCACAAGGTTGTCCCGTAAAATGCACTGCAATGATTGCTTTCGTCTTATCTGTAATCTTCCTTCTGATATCCTCCGGATCTATATTATAAGTATCCGGTTTGATATCTGCAAAAACAGGTGTACCGCCACAATATAATACACAATTGGACGATGCAGCAAACGTAATTGGTGTCGTGATCACCTCGTCCCCTGGTCCTATTCCCGCTGCAAAACAAGCCGCATGCAAAGCTGCCGTACCATTTGAAATTGCCACTGCATACTTTGCTCCCGTATACTCACATACTGCCTTTTCAAAAGCTGCCACATTTGGTCCTGTTGTCAGATAATCTCCACGCAGAACCTCTACCACTGCCTGAATATCATCTTCGTCTATTGATTGTCTACCATATTGAATCATTTTCCTATTCCTCCATCAGCTTTTTCCAAACTTCCACAATTCGATCCGCTCCATTTCCGTCAATCAAAAGCTGCATTTTTTCCGAACGTTTTCGGCGTAATTCCATATCTGCACTGTATTTCCGTATCAATTCATTTATATTTTCCGGAACATTATCGCAACGTACATCCCCTGCATAATCAATAATGCCGTCTTCTGCAAACTTTCTCACATTATCCAACTGATTATCTGCTAATGCATAAGAAATTGTCGGTGTTCCACAAGCACACAATTCATACAATGTCGTACCACCTGCTGACACTGCCAAATCAGCATTCCGCATATATATTTCTATATCTGCCACTGACCGATAGATATGGACATTCTCATATTCCGTATATTTATCCACAAACCGGTCATATTCCGTATAATATCTTCCACACAGAACGGTTATTTCCACATAATCTGTTTTATCAATCATATCCAAAACCCTTGCCAGAATATGCTTCTCATCATTTCCACCAGACATAAGAAGTAGTTTATCCACTTTTTCCCGAATCACTTTTTTCCCTATACTTTGGAATGCTTTCCGTAATGGCGTATATATTGTACCAAGGTACAGCTTTGTATCATGATAATTCTGTGGATAGCAGAACTTATCCCAGTAATTAGCATAACAGATAACCACACTTACCGGATAATGAAACGCGTTCAAGTCATCTATATACAGCACTTTCGTCATCTTCGACAATTGTTTAAGATAGTTCTCTGTAACCTGATAACTATCCACCAAAATAGACTTTATTTCATATTTCTGTATTATTTTTGTCAATTCTGAGAGTTCCTGCTCCATAACCTTCCACGTAGTATTTAATACGATACTCTCATACCCTCTGTTCCGAATATATGAAACAGCCTGTTTATCAGCCACAATGAACCTTACCTGTTCTCCCAGTTTCTGAGCCGCATCTGCAATCGCAAGACAACGCATTACGTGTCCGGTTGCTATTGTATCATTCATATCTGTTCTAATGTAAAACATCTAAAACTTTTCCTCTTCATTCCTGCCCAACTCCAGTTCCAGATATTCATACTGCGATTTATATCCATTTCTTTCAAATGCTTTTATAGATGCTACATTATCCGGTTTTACCTTAGCTGTTATCCTTTTTATATCAGGAAATTCATCTTTCACACGCTGCGCAGCGAGATACAGAATCAATGTTCCAAATCCTTCGCCTCTTCTTTCTGCACAGATGCTGTAACCCACTTCTGCGTTTTCTCCTTGCAACGTTAAGCGAATTTGACCTACCGACTGTTCATCCACCTGAAGAATCCACTGCAATAGCTGTTCATTGTGCATCATTTTGTCAAACCATACGCAATGCTCTTCATATTCTATTTGCCCTGATGAGAAAGATTTTTTCCTCACTTCTTTATCATTTGCCCACTGAAAAAGCAACTCCTTATCTTGTTCCGTCACATCTCTTAAATATACGTTCATATTTATTCGCCCGCTTTTCCGACATTTTCTAACCGAAGTGGCGTTCCCCGGTCTATATTCTTCAGTGCTTTTTGTCCCAGAAGTTCTTTATAATATTTTGGTGCAGCACCATATCCTGGACGTATTACCCGGATATTATCATTTGTCAATTCTTCCCCACATTTAATATCTTTTACTGCAAAGATCGATTTGCGGAAAACAATATTAGATTTTTCCTGATCTGTCACACCATATTTTACTACACCAATTGCTCTCTCTGCCTGTCTAATGTCTTTTACCATCTGTGCAAATTCTTCCGGATTCATGGAAAAAGACGAATCCGGATTGTCTATTGCCCGATCCAGACAAAAATGTTTTTCTATTATTTTAGCACCTAACGCAACTGCTGTCACTGCCCCAACCGAACCCATGGAATGATCCGACAAACCAATCGGCACATCAAATACTTCACCCATATTCTTCATTGTCATGAGATTCATTTCATCTGTAATTGCCGGATAGGCACTTGCACATCTCAATAAAGCAATTTGATTATTTCCCTTTTTTCGAATCGTCCTTACTGCATCTTCAATTTCTCCCAGTGTCGACATTCCGGTAGACATAATAATTGGTTTCCCCTTTGATGCTACATACTCAATCAAAGGTAAATCCACAACTTCAAAGGATGCTATTTTATAAAAATCCACACCAATCTCTTCCAAAAAATCAACCGCAGTTCTATCAAACGGAGTGGAAAAAAAATCAATTCCAACACGCTCTGCTTCTGCTTTTAATTCCACGTGCCATTCCCACGGTGTAAATGCTTTTCCATAAAGATTGTAAAGATTCTCACCTTCCCATGTTCCGTTTTCTATCTGAAAATATTCGTTATCACAATCTATCGTAATAGTATCCGGTGTATACGTCTGTATTTTAATACAATCCGCTCCGGCTTCCTTAGCCGCACGAATAATTGCCTTGGCATTCTCGATATTGCCGGCATGGTTTCCCGACATTTCTGCTATGATATATACCGGATGCTGTACACCAATTATTGTGTGTTCATTTATCCTGATATTCTGCATACTACTCCCCATTCTCCACTTTCATCATCTGATACTTTAGTTCAGCTAATTTCCAGTCCGTCTCACTATCAATATCCTGTACTTCCAACTCTGATACAATAATTGCTTTCGTGTTATCCATGACAAGACATTTCCTTTTCAAAAAACTCCTAATATTAAACGCATAAAACTGTCCACAGTCATGATACATCGGAACTATATCCTGAGAACGCTTCATGGAATACTCTGGAAATGCATACTTAATCTTTCCATCCTCGATATGTATGCCACGCATTGGAGGAAACGAAAAAGCAGTAACCGGAAGTACGGAATCTGCATTTGTCTCCTTAAGAAGTCCCATAGCCTTCCTTAGCTTTTCGGCAGTAACAAAAGGTGCCGTAGGATAAATACAACATGCATAAGCATATTCCTTTCCTAACTTCTCATACTTCTCCAGTACTTCCACCAACACATCTGCTGTAGTCGCATAATCGTTTGAAGTATGTTCTGAACGCATAAACGGCACAGCAGCACCATATTTTCGTGCTATCTCTGCAATCTCTTCATCATCCGTAGAAACCATCACCTCATGAAACACACCTGATTTCAACGCTGCTTCTATGGAATAGGCCAGAATTGGTTTCCCGCAAAATTCCTTGATATTCTTGCGAGGTATTCTTTTTGAACCGCCACGTGCTGTAATAACTGCCAGTGTTTTTCCCATCTTTCCGTCTCCCTATAACACCTAACTGTTTAATGTTCTTTTACATCCTTTAATAATTCTTTCAAATCTTCTACAGACAGCCATTCTGTATTGTTACCTGAACTGTACTCAAAGCCCTGCTCTACCTTCTTACCGCCCGTCTGAATCTTATCCGGATTCCACCAGTCAAAATGCGGGTATACAATAAAATGTTTATCATACTCGTAAGTAAACAGTGAATCTTCCTTGGTTACCATAACTTCATGCAGTTTTTCTCCCTCGCGAATACCCACTTCCGGCATTTCACAGCCCGGAAGAATTGCCTGAGCTAAATCCGTAATCTTAAATGACGGAATCTTTGATATGAAAGTCTCTCCTCCCTTTGCCTCATTCAATGCCTTAATTACAAGCTGAACACCTTCATCCAGACTAATCCAGAATCTCGTCATCTGATAATCGGTAATTGGAAGTTCTCTTCCGCCATTTGCTACAATATTACGGAAGAATGGAATAACCGAACCTCGGCTGCCTGCCACGTTGCCATATCTTACAACCGAAAAATTCACATCTTTCTGCCCTGCATATGCATTCGCTGCAATAAATAACTTGTCCGATACAAGTTTTGTTCCACCATACAGATTAATCGGATTTACTGCTTTATCTGTCGAAAGTGCCACGACACGTTTTACGCCACAGTCAAGTGCCGCATCTACAATATTCATTGCGCCATTAATATTCGTCTTTACCGCTTCCATCGGATTGTATTCACAAGCCGGAACCTGTTTCAACGCCGCCGCATGTACCACATAATCCACACCTTCAAATGCACGGTACAAGCGTTCCTTATCCCTTACATCTCCGATAAAAAATCTGAGTTTCTTATATTGCGGATGATTTTTATACTCATTCTGCATAATAAACTGTTTAAACTCATCCCTCGAATAAATGATTATCTTTTTCGGCTCGTAATTATCCAGTACATAAGATACAAACTGATGTCCGAACGAACCTGTTCCGCCTGTCACTAAGATTGTCTTATTATTTAACATAAACTGCCTCCTGCATTTTCATTACTTCCTGTAACTATTCTTCCTACTCAATCGTCAACAACGTCTCTTCTGCAAACCCCTGCAGCAATTCTGCACATTCGTGAAGAAGCGATGCATATTTTATTCCCTGTTGTGAAATAATTTCTGCTTCTTCTTTTATAGTATCACATACATTTAAACTATCACTTTGTATCAGATAATCCGCCAATGACATGGTAGAAGCGATTAATTGATACGCCACTTTCCTTTCACACTGCTCTGACAATTTTTTAATTCTTTTCAATAATTTTAAATACGCATTTTTATCTATATGGTCATTCTTTGCCATATTATAGATTTTTTTATATGCATTTTCTAATTTTTTCGCAGCCACTTTAATATCCCTTAATTCCTCAGGTATTTTTTGTAGCTCTTCGATTACTTTTTTCCGTTCCTCCGGAGTAAATTCTGACTCAAGCTTATCAAAATATTCCGCGAAATGAATCTCTTCCTTACAATTTTCTGCGATTGCTCTGTCTAACGGCATCAGTTCCGTTCCCTCAATATAAGCACCGCCCGCCGTAGCATTAATCACCCTGACAGTGCTTCGATGCTCTTTTATCCCTTTAATATATGTCACAAACCATTCCAGATATATCTTTAGGTTCCATAATGTCGGTAATTCCTCTTCATAATTGCCCTTAACACGAATCATTCTGGAAGTATCTTCTTTTGGCATATTTGCCTGAAATGTTCCGTCTGCATGTGACTTATTATTGGTATATGCCAAATCCTGTCCTACTAAAATGATAGTATCAAATCCCATTTTATAAAGCAGTGAAAATCCTGTACACGCTACCGAACCACCTGTTTGTGCACTGTACAACTTCTTTCCTACACTCATATATGCAATCTGTGGCAAGATATAACCATCGAAATAGAATATAATCTTTTGCTCCTGCGCTTTTAATATGTTGCTGTTTGCCGTAACCGGAGCAAGCAATGGTATCTTTTTTACCATATCATGTTCAACCAGATTCAAAGGTTTCTTCGGGTCAATCGTCACATAAGCATCTGGAATAATTCCTGCATTTAATAATGGTTTCAATGCCGTATCTACCGCCAGAATAAATGCTTTATTTTTTGCTTTTTTTAATTCGTGAATATTCAAATCGAGTGATGGACCGGCTGCAACCAATATTGCCGGCACATCCTTTGGCAATACCTCTGATAATCTTTTTGTATTATATCCATCACATACATAGCGCATATTCTCCATCTGGTTTTTCGCCAAATGTGCTGAGAACAAAATTCCCGAATTCGTATTTGAAAAAACTGCTTCTGCACGCTTCGAAATTTCCTTTGTTCGTTGCAATATTTTATCTGCAAAGATCTCAGCATAATTCGGATGAATTTCTACCTTTAACAATGCACTGGACGCTTCTGTAATCAGTTTACTTATAACAGGCTCAAACTCATTGCCATTAATTCCGTCCACAATAAAAGCAATCGGGCGATTTTCTATCGTATCTGCCAAATCAACTTCTTCCAATATCTTCAAAAAAATCGTCGCAGATGGTTCATATGCAACTACCGTTACTGTCTCATCGGTCTCTTCTATCAATTTTTTTAAATATGCTCCGTTTCCAAGTCCAAGCAGGAAAACCGGTGTATACTTATGCAGTTTTCCCAACCTTTCCATCCAGATATTGACTGGTTTTGCAGCATCTCTTTTTCCATTCAGATAAAAACTATGACCATCCTTTTTTATTTTAAATATCAACTGTTCATCCCATGCATAATCTGTTACTACTTCCACCTCATCCTTTTCATAACGTCCTTCTTCGATTGCTTCTGCAAATGGCGCATACCATTTCCTCATCGCCTGTATATTCTTGTCAAATATTTCTTTACTCATCACGACCTTCCTCCGTTGTAAAAAGATTTAACACTTCCCGAAGTCCTACATCCAGAGTATCTATCATCAACACCATATCCCTATGGTTTATTGCTTCCATATAATCATTTAACACATCTAATATATATTGTTTTAATCCTTCTGCCTCTTCTGTTCTATCCTCTGCTAATACCTGTAGCAGACACTCTGCGACAGTCTTGATATCCGGCAACAATTTCTTTCCATTTTCAATTATCATCTGATTTCTCAAATAATAATACTCAATACACAACTCGTTTATCTTCTCTGTCAATTTTTTTACCAATGCTTCCATCGCTCCACCTTTAATCCCTATACACAAATAGGGGTACGATAACTCGTACCCCGTATATTTGTTTCTCATTCCAAATCAGATTACTGACTCTGTACGTCTTACTGCAATAAGG
>CAYMTX010000077.1:0-3177 GCA_964393475.1 uncultured Roseburia sp.
GCAAGCTATGTTCAGGATCTTGCAGGTGATGATGCGAATATCATCTTCGGTGCGAAGTATGATGAGTCTATGACAGACGAAGCTACTATCACAGTTATTGCGACAGGTCTTGAAAATGCGAACAGAACAAGTAATAAGTTTATGCCTGATAGCATGAAGTATAATTCGACAAGTCCTGTTAGACCAATGGCAGGTACTACACCGGTAAAACCTATGACAGGTTTTAATAATGGCGGTTATATGGGAAATGCTCAGTCTACGCCTGTTACACCAATACAGGGGATTACACCGACACGTCAGGTGGAGAGTTCTATCCAGCAGGTAGAAATTAAAATCCCGGATTTCTTAAAGACAAAGAGATAATATATGTGTTTAAGCAGTAGAAAAATAGAAGGACGCGAGGTACTTTGGTTATAAAGTACCTCGCGTCTTTTTTGTGTCGAAAAATGCGATAAAACTATAAAAAAAGGAACCAACCTTTGACAAAAAATCCTTATGCAATCTTTTATAATGTCCATAAGACAAAAAAGTCTATAAGACAAAATTGTCTATGGCGAAAAGAGGTGAGATAGGATATATCTTTTTTATGTTGACATATTTATATTACAAAACTTTTGTATGGATTACATCGCATTAGCAGGAGTGAACTGCTTCTTAAAACGAAGAAAAAAACTGCGCAGATTATTGTTTGTTTCTCTGATAGCGTCCGTTGGAAGTCTGCTTATACATATTTATATTTTGGAGGTAGGTTTTAGAACTATATTACTGCATTTTGGACTGAATACGGTGATGAATGGTTTGGCATTTGGCTGGAAAGATAAAAAGCGGTTTTTGGAAAATTGGCTTTTTATTTATCTGACAGTTTTGTTTTTGGGAGGCATTATGGAGTGGGAAAATTCTCTTGGAATCCCAATAAAATTTTTCTGGGCAAAAGTAATTATCGCCGGTGTGTTGTTGACCGGGATGTCAATTTATTTTATGCAAAAAAAGGATTTTATGAAACGGGTATTTAAAGTGGATGTAATGCATCACGGGAAAACCTGGGAGTTAAGCGGGTATTGGGATAGTGGCAATTTACTGCTGGACCCGTATAACGGAAAGCCGGTAAATATTTTACAGGCAAAGCTGGCGGAGCAGATTTTTTCGGAACCGAGTGACTATATGCGTCTGATTCCGTATTGTTCACTTGGAAATACGAATGGTTTACTATCGGTTTATAACGCTGAAAAAATGTATATTTATCAAGGGAAAGAGAGCTTTTTGGTCGAACCGGCCGTATTTGGTATTGCAGAAAACGGTTTACTGGAAGGCAAAGAATATGATGTTATATTGCAAGCATCAATGTTAGAAAAGGAGAGATAGAATGCAGATGAGGTTGACAGTACCTAAATATAGAAAATTGGATTTGTTTCAAGGATTTTTAAAGATATTTCTAAGGGATGGCAATGAGGTACATTACATCGGTGGAACAGAAGTGTTGCCACCGCCTTTGGATGAGGAAGAAGAAGCATATTGTATTCAAATGTTGGGAAGTGAAACGCCTGAAGCGGCCAGAAAAAAATTAATCGAACATAACCTGCGGTTAGTTGTCTATATTGCAAAAAAATTTGATAACACAGGCGTAGGTGTAGAAGACTTGATTTCTATAGGAACGATTGGACTGATTAAGGGAATCAATACATTTAATCCAAATAAGAATATAAAGCTGGCCACCTATGCATCCCGATGTATTGAAAATGAAATTCTCATGCATCTGCGTAAAAATAGTAAAACAAAACTGGAAGTGTCTATTGACGAACCATTAAATGTAGATTGGGATGGAAACGAATTATTATTATCAGATATTTTAGGAACAGATGAAGATATCATTTACCGAGACATGGAAAATGATGTAGAAAGGAAGTTACTCTTTACGGCAATAGCAAAGCTGACAGGACGGGAACGTATGATAATCGAATTGCGTTATGGATTAAATACTGCGGACGGAGAGGAGAAAACTCAAAAAGAGGTTGCAGATATGCTGGGTATTTCTCAGTCTTATATATCAAGGTTGGAAAAGAAGATTATGTTACGGTTAAAAAAAGAAATTGTACGCTTTGAATGAAGAGAGTATAATAGTATTATGATGAGTAAGCGTAAAGGGGGGATAACTATGCTATTAGAATTTTTGGGTGCGGCACACGAAGTAACTGGTAGTTGCCATTTTATTTCTTTTGGAGATAAGAAATTTTTAGTAGATTGTGGTATGGAACAGGGACCGGATTTGTATGTGAATCAGGAGATACCGGTAAATGCAGCAACGATTGATTATGTATTTGTCACACATGCTCACATTGACCATTCCGGTTTGTTGCCATTATTATACAATCACGGATTCCGCGGTCGGATTTTTGCCACAGAGGCTACCACACAACTATGTAATATTATGTTGAAAGACAGTGCACATATTCAGATGTTTGAGGCAGAGTGGAAGAATCGAAAAGCCAGACGTTCCGGTAATCCGGAAGTTGTACCACTCTATGATATGAACGATGCTATGGGCGTGTTGTCTCATTTTGTACCATGTGCTTATCATCATATTATAGAAGTGTGTGAAGGGCTAAAGGTGCGTTTTGTAGATGCAGGACATTTACTGGGTTCAGCAAGTATTGAATTTTGGATTACAGAAGAGGACAAAGAAGTAAAGGTTGTATTTTCGGGTGATTTAGGACATGGAAATAAGCCGTTAATTAGAAACCCGGAATTTATCCGGGAAGCAGACTATGTAGTGATGGAATCTACTTATGGGGATAAGCTTCATGATACACCGCCGGATTATGCAACCGAGCTTGTTGCGGTACTGCGTGATACTTTTACGAGAGGCGGTAACGTAGTTATCCCGGCGTTTTCGGTTGGACGTACTCAGGAAATGTTATATTTCCTGCGACGGATTAAGACAGAGGAATTGTTGCCGGAATTTCCAAAATTCGAGGTATATATTGATAGTCCGCTTGCAGTGGAAGCAACCTCGATTTTTAATAAAAATGTAGCAGAGTGTTTTGATGAAGAAGCGATGGAGTTGGTGCGGAAGGGCATTAATCCGATTGCTTTTCCGGGACTTAGAATGTCTATTACAAGTGATGAATCCAAAGCAATTAATTTTGACGAAAAGCCAAAGGTAATTATTTCTGCATCCGG
>CAYMTX010000077.1:3277-11042 GCA_964393475.1 uncultured Roseburia sp.
AATCCAAAGCAATTAATTTTGACGAAAAGCCAAAGGTAATTATTTCTGCATCCGGTATGTGTGAAGCGGGACGTATCCGCCATCATTTGAAGCATAACTTGTGGCGGAAGGATTCGACTATATTATTTGTCGGATTTCAGGTGCCGGGTACACTTGGAAGCAATCTTTTAAATGGTGCAAAGCAGGTAAAGCTTTTTGGCGAAGAAGTGGAAGTGCGGGCAAAAATACTGAATCTGCGCGGATTGAGCGGTCATGCGGATAAAGAGAAACTGACAGAGTGGATTACACATTTTGAAGAGAAACCAAAGAAAGTGTTTGTCGTGCATGGGGATGATGAAGTTGCAGAGAGCTTTGTGAATCATTTAAAAGAACTGAAGTTTGAAGCTTATGCACCATATAGTGGTGACGGATTTGATTTGCTGACCGGAGAACGTGTTCTGACCGGAAACAGGGCACTGGTAGAAAAAGCGAAAGTCAGAGCGAAAAATTCTGTATTTGCGAGACTGTTGGCAGCAGGAGAGCGTCTGCTTACGGTTATCCGTAAATGTGAAGGTATGGCGAATAAAGATTTGGCGAGGTTTGCGGATCAAATTAATGCATTGAGTGATAAATGGGAGAAATAAACCGGAAATATTTGACAATCAAAGAAAATCGTACTATTATTTTTTTTGCAAAATTTAATTTTTCGAGGGAGATAAAGTTATGTGGTTTTGGTTGTCATTGGTGACATTGGTATGTTGGTCCGGTTCTGACCTTTTTTCTAAGATTGGATGCAGAGACGCAGAGGATAAGTATAGCCATTTGAAAATGGTAATGGCAGTAGGCGTTGTAATGGGCATTCATGCGCTGTATGAGATTTTTGTCGGTGGAACAGAAATTTCATGGGATATTATTTTTACATATTTACCGGTTTCTGTATTGTATATTGGTTCTATGGCGATGGGGTATTTGGGACTCCGTTACATTGAGTTGTCTATTTCTTCACCAATTTGTAATTCATCCGGTGCACTGGTTGCGGTTATGACCTTGTTCATGGTTGGTTTATCAGAGTATTCTCCACTTGCACTCGGAGCAATTATACTTGTATGTGTCGGAGCAATCGGACTGGGTGTTGTGGATTATCTGGAGGATGATGAGCTTCGTGCAGAACGCCAGAAGGAGAGTAATTACAAGTATTCAAAGAGCTTTGCGGCTTTGGCGCTTCCGGTTGCGTATTGTATTCTGGATGCGGCAGGAACATTTGCGGATAATCGTATTTTAGAGACATTAAACGAAGACAGTGCAAATGTAGCATATGAATTAACGTTCTTATTTGCAGGTATTTGTTGTTTTATCTATGTGGTTTTTATTAAAAAAGATAAACTGGTTCCGAAAATGGAAGCACCGAAGTATCTGGGGGCAGTCTGTGAGACGGCAGGACAGTTTGCGTATATCTATGCAATTGCTGATACTGCACATCTTGCGATGTCAGCACCGATTATTTCATCCTATTGTGCAGCTTCTGTATTATGGGGCAGGATTTTCTTGAAAGAAAAGTTGTCTGCAAAGCATTATGCGATGATTGTACTGGTTGTAATCGGTATTGCGGTGATGGGATTTTTGGATATGTAAAAAGATGAATTTCATTGATATATTTTGGGTTAGTCGGGAGGCTCTGCGATAAGCAGGGCCTTTTTTCTGTTTTGTCAAACCTTTCTTGCCATTACATGGCTGAACTGTTGCGTAAAATGCTCACTTGCATGTGTGTGTGGAAGTGTTATAATGAAATTTGAAATCAGAGCAGTCAGTCGAAGAAAAAAATAGCGAAAACATTCTTAGTGAACTTGTTGTTTCGTCAATGGGTTATGATTCTATTAGCGGTATGTATGAAGATAGCATTGTAGCAATGCAGAATGGTATGTGTGGAATGACAAAGTTTGACGGAACGGTGCTTGTACCATTTTCACATGAGACATGTCAATCTGTGGATAAATACGATGGTGTGACGATATTTGCTGCTAGAGAAGAACCAGAGTTTTACAGTTTTGACAGAGAAGGAAATGATTTGTGCTCAATATATGAGGGGGAGGAGCAGATGCTGGCTATCGATCGTGTTAATTATGCAAATGGTCTTTGGCTTCGTGGTAACTATGGTGATTCTGGAACTTATTATGACAATAATGGAAACATGCTGATAAGTCTGGATTATCATGACGCATGGGGCAATATACATACGAGTGGTTACGCGTTGTTTTGGAAAGATTATTGGACTGAGGCAGATACGACTTCCTATATTATCAGCAAAGATGGTTATCAACAAATAGATACACAAGGTACAAGACCATTCTGGACGAATGGCAAGTATGTATGGTGCTGGGATGATAATAATAATGTATGTTATTTATTCAATATCAGCACGAATGAATTGTCACGGATTTCTTCTGCTGATTTAGCGGATTCTTACGGATTTACCGGTGATATGCTTTATATAATAGACAACGATGGTTTGTATTCTTTGCTCAATGTGGATGGTACTTTTGTAACTGAAAAGAAGTATTCATACATTGAAGCCGCTAATGATAGTAAGAAATATTATATTGTAAGGGAAGGTGATAGCTGGTTTTATATCGATTGCGAAGGAAATGAATATGCGACCGACCTCAAGGATGCAGGTGCATTTTATGACGGCCAGGCAATTGTACTTAATCAGGACGGCCAGGCTTATATTATAGATGAAAACTTCAACCAAATTTCAGAAAGTGTTTCTGCAGAGGGTGTGCTATCTTTTAATAAAAATGCTTACAGCATTAAGAAAGAAGATGGTAAATACTATCCTGTATATTTGAAGAGCGCATCATAAAGTACAGACTTTTAGAATGGTGAGAAAAGAGTTCACAACAAAAATGGTATTGCAGTATTAAAGATAATACTGCAGTATCATTTTTTATGTTGAGATGAATGTGGCAAATACCATGGTAGTTTTTTTGAGGAGAAGCGACAGATGTTACTTTAGAGCGTGCCTAATTCAGATAGGCACGCATGTTTTTTAAGGCACTTTTTTCGAGGCGGGAAACCTGAGCCTGGGAAATATTGATTTCTTCTGCAACTTCCATCTGAGTTTTACCTTCAAAAAAACGAAGATTGATAATATAGTTTTCACGTTCAGACAGATGTTTCATAGCACTTTCGATAGCGAGGTCTTCAATCCAGTTTTCTTCTCGGTTTTTTTTGTCGCTGATTTGATCCATGACATAGAGGGTATCGCCACCATCCGTATAGACCGGGTCATAGAGACTGACCGGACACTGGATGGCGTCTAGGGCATAGATAATGTCTTCAGCGGGAATTCCGGCTTCGGTGGCGATTTCATCCAACGTTGGTTCTTTAAAATTATTCTTTGAAAGAATTTCTTTTGCATGAATAGCTTTGTAAGCGGTGTCACGAAGGGAACGGCTGACCCGGATACTGTTATTGTCGCGAAGATAGCGTCGGATTTCTCCGATAATCATTGGCACGGCATACGTAGAAAACTTTACTCCCATAGTCGGATCAAAATTGTCAATAGACTTGATGAGACCTATGCAACCGATTTGAAACAGGTCATCTGCGTTTTCGTTATTTCCGGCAAAACGTCGGATAACAGAGAGGACAAGGCGCAGATTGCCTTTGATATATGTTTCACGGGCTTCGGTGTCGCCTTCTTTGATTTTTCGAAACAAATCATCTTTTTCCTCTTCTTTTAATACCGGGAGTTTAGAAGTGTTCACACCACAGATTTCAACTTTATAAGACGGCATACGAAAACCTCCATATTTTTATTACTATACTGATGATGTGAAAAAATTAATAAAAATATGCAGAGAAATCACTTTTTTTTCTTGGCGGTTAATGGTATCATTTATATTAGGAATTTATGTACTGCATTGTTACTATCAGATGAAAGGCATGGTGCCACTAATGGTTAGTTTCGGAAGAGATTTAATTGCTGAAAAGAATAAAAAAGAGCGTATTAAGAGTAGTGTTATTAAATATTGGAATGTGAATTATTATGACCCGAACGATCAGGCTCGTTTAGCAGAAGAAGAAAAGCTTCGGGAAGCACAGGAAATCTATGAACGTCTGGAACGGGAAGCGGCGGAGGATGCAGCGAAGAAGCAAGCAGAGATTGAGCAGGCTTATATCGAGGCAGAGTTGAATGAACTGTTGCGTGAGGTGGATAAGACATATAATGCAACAACATGTTCACATTCCGGAACATATGGACAAGGTGAAGTGGATACCGTGACACAGAAGCAGGTTGACATGATTCTGAATGAGAAAAATGCTGCATTGAAGGATATTATTGATGCCGGAAATGAAGAATAAATAAAATATGGTGAGTTCGAGACCTTCCTCACATAAAACAAAACTAAAGGAGATAATTAAAAATGAGAAACAAGAAAGTATTATTTGTAGTACAGGCCGCATTGATTGCGGCCATCTATGTTGTACTGACTTATTTTATCAGTGCATTTCAGTTGGCTTCCGGAGCTATTCAAATTAGGATTTCAGAGGCACTTACGGTTTTACCTTTTTTTACACCGGCGGCGATACCGGGGGTTACAATCGGGTGTTTCCTAAGTAATCTGCTGACCGGATGTCTACCGATGGACGTGTTGTTTGGCAGTCTGGCTACTTTGCTTGGTACAGTAGGGAGTTATTTGGTGCGTAGGTACAAATGGCTGGTCCCGTTACCGGCTGTGATATCCAATACGATTATCGTGCCATATGTTTTGACATATGCGTATGGGGCAGAAGGCAGCCTTCCGTTTTTTATGGTAACAGTGGGAGTTGGGGAAGTGATTTCCTGCTATGTGTTGGGAGGCATTTTAATGAATGCGCTATTGCCATATAAAAGTATATTGTTCAAGAATCAGTAGTAGTTTTAGGAGGATTATATGCAGTTGACGTGGAAAAATTGTTTAAAAATTGGTGTAACGGCGTTTTTATTGTTCTTGGCAGTTCATTATTGGGAGACGGTAATGGGGACTGTAGGATTGGTAGTTAGTGCGGCAACCCCTATTTTAATTGGCTTAGTGGTCGCATATATTATTAATATTTTGATGGTATTTTATGAGAAACGTTTTTTTGAGGGAACGAAGAATAAGATATTAAGTAAGATAAGAATTCCGGCATGTATGTTTTTGGCAATATTAAGCTTTGTCTGTATTATTGCGCTGATAGTAGGATTAGTTGTTCCGGAACTGACTTCCTGTATACAATTATTGATTTCGGATATTCCGCCTGCAATGGAGGCATTATTGAAGAGTGAATTGTTTATTCAGTTAGCACCGGAGGATTTGTATCAGCAGTTGGACGGTATTGACTGGAAAACTTTGATGAATGATGTGGTTAAACTGGTGTCAAGCGGACTTGGCAATACAGTAGGGGCAGTTGTGTCAGCGGTGTCCACAGCAATATCCGGTATTGTGACCGGTTTGTTGTCCTTTATTTTTGCAATTTATTTTCTGCTTGGAAGAGAAACACTCTGCGCGCAGTGCAGACATGTTATGAAGAGTTATCTTCCGGAGAAAGTGGTCAGAAAAGTGAATTATGTATTCAGCGTTGTGAATGAAAGTTTCCATCGTTATATTGTAGGACAGTTTACAGAAGCCATTATTCTGGGAGTGCTTTGTGCGCTTGGAATGCTGGTATTCCGGTTCCCGTATGCGGGTATGATAGGCGCATTAATAGGTTTTACGGCGTTGATTCCGGTTGCGGGTGCGTATATTGGCGGAATTGTCGGTTTTGTTATGATTTTGACGGTTTCTCCGGTGAAAGCATTGCTGTTTGTTGTATTTCTGGTGGTGCTGCAGCAGTTAGAAGGCAATCTGATTTATCCGAAAGTTGTGGGTGGTTCTTTGGGACTTCCGGCAATCTGGGTATTGGCAGCAGTTACAATTGGCGGTGCATTGATGGGCATTATGGGAATGTTGGTCGGTGTTCCGATTGCAGCAGCAGTATATCGTCTGATTCGCGATGATATGAGACGTAAGGAACAGGACAGACAGGAAGTATCTGATACAGATACAGAGAATGATTATGAAAAACTTGCCAAAGATGTGGCAGAGCGGGGATAAGGATACAGACAATAAGCCGCTCGGAATGGAGATAAGTGATGAATTATACAGCAAGAAGACAAACAGTATTTGACAGAATGGAGAAGAACTCCGTATTGATTCTTTTTTCCGGAATTGAGACACATGTGAGTGCGGATGAATATGCACCGTTTGAAGCGAACAGGAACTTTTTCTATCTGACCGGATTACGCAGAGAGCGTATGATACTGGTGATGGATAAAGCTGCAAAAGAGCCGAAGACAACACTTTATATTGAAGAGGCTGACCCGACGGTTGTACGCTGGACAGGCAAAAAGGTAAGCGAGGAAGAAGCAAAAGAGATTACAGGAATTGAGAATGTAAGCTTTATTGATTCTTTCGAGAGTGATGTGAGCCGTATTATGACAAGAGAAGATGTGGAATATCTGTACTTTGACTGTTACAGAGAACAGTTTGATGATATGCCGGACTATAATTCGTTAAAAGCAAAGGAATTTGCAGGAAAATATCTCGGTGTGACAATAAAGAATCTGCATCCGATTGTGGCTGAAATGCGTATGCAGAAAGATGCGGATGAAGTAGCACTGATTAGAGAAGCAGTCCGTGTAACAGATGAAGGATTGAAAAATGTATTAAAGAATTTAAAGCCGGAGCAGAAGGAGTATCAGGCACAGGCGGATTTTGAATATATTGTACACTATCTCGGTGGGGAACGTCCTTCTTTTGCAACGATTGCCGGAAGCGGTATGAACGGAACGATGCTTCATTATGAGACAAACCGCGATACCTGTAAGGACGGGGATTTATTACTTCTGGATTTGGGTACAAAATGGGAAGGCTATTGTTCTGATATTACAAGAACTTATCCGGTCAATGGAAAGTATAGTGAAAGACAGCGTCAGGTATATGATATTGTATTAAAAGCAAATCGTTCTGTGGCAGAAGCCGCAAAGCCAGGGATGACAACGGTCGAATTGAATGATATCTGTAAAAAGGTTCTGGCAGAAGGCTGTATAGAACTTGGTTTGATCAAAGAAGAATCAGAATTAAGTAAGTATTATATGCATGGGGTGTCACACCATCTTGGAATTGATGTGCATGATGTAACTGTTGCATCGAATGCAGCATTGCGTCCGGGTGCAGTGATTTCGGATGAACCGGGATTGTATATTGATGAATGGGCAATCGGTATTCGTATTGAGGATGATTTACTGATTACAGAGGACGGTTGTGAAGTGTTGTCAGAAGGGATTATGCGCGAGCCGGATGAAATTGAGGCATTCATGGCAGCGTGCCGCAAATAATATGTCAGAAGTTTTAATTACTGGAGGAAGCAGTGGCATCGGACTGGAACTGGCAAAGCGGTTCGCGGCAGATGGTTATGGAATTGTACTGGCGGCATCTAATGAAGAAAGGCTTTCTTTGGCAAAGCGTTCACTTGAAACAGATTATCAGGTTCCGGTGAGTGTGTATGCGATGAATCTGGCAGAAACCGGAATTGCAGAAAGTCTGTATGAGAAGGTAAAGGCAGATGGACATGTGATTGAAGTACTGGTAAACAATGCCGGAATCGGAACGATTGGTGCGACCGAACAAATTTCTGTCGAACAAGATCAAAGGCTCATGGTGCTTAATATGATTACGCCGGTAGTATTGACCAAATTATTTATAAAGGATATGTATGAGAG
>CAYMTX010000078.1:0-10910 GCA_964393475.1 uncultured Roseburia sp.
ACATGATTCAGGTTATTGACGGAAGAGATGTTTCTGAGCATGCATTTGAGAAGCAGGATTATCTTGGAAAAGGTTGTAAGTTAATTAATTCCGAAGAGTTTACAGGACTTACGGTAGAGGAAGCAAAGGAAGCCATTACAGTTAAGTTAGAGCAGAAAGGCGTTGCAAGAAGAAAAGTCAATTATCATTTCCGCGAGTGGATTTTTGCACGTCAGAGATACTGGGGTGAACCGGTTCCTTGTGTTTATAAGGAAGATGGTGAGATTTACTTCCTGCCGGACGAAGAATTGCCGCTTATTTTACCGGAACTGGAAGACTACAAGGGTAAGAATGGTAAAGCACCGTTAGAGAATGCAACAGAGTGGAAAAAATATGACGGAAACGGTGTGAAGGGAACTCGTGAAACTTCAACTATGCCGGGTTCAGCAGGTTCTTCCTGGTACTATATGAGATATATTGATCCGGATAATGACAAAGAATTTGCAAATCAGGAATTATTAAAGCACTGGCTGCCTGTTGATTTGTATGTAGGCGGACCGGAGCATGCAGTGGGTCATTTGATGTATTCCCGTATCTGGAATCGTTTCTTATATGATAAAGGATTGTCTCCGGTAAAAGAGCCATTCAAAAAGCTCGTTCATCAGGGCATGATTCTGGGTGAAAACGGAATCAAGATGGGTAAACGTTTCCCTGAATTTGTAGTAAATCCAAGCGATATCGTAGAGGAATACGGTGCAGATACATTAAGACTTTATGAAATGTTCATGGGACCTCTTGAAGTATCCAAACCATGGAATTCAAGCGGTGTACAGGGGGCAAGAAAGTTTATTACACGTGTATGGACGTTCTTTACGAATCCGGACAATATCACAGAAGAAAACGATGGAGCACTTGAAAAAGTATATCACCAGACGGTAAAGAAGGTGACAAATGATTTCGAACAGCTTGGTTTTAATACAGCAATCAGTCAGATGATGATTTTCGTAAATGAAGTATATAAAGCCGGCAAATGTCCAAGAGAGTATGTGGAAGGCTTAGTAAAGATGCTTTCTTGTATCTGTCCGCATGTCGGCGAAGAGATGTGGGCAAAATTAGGCCATGACAATACAATTGCATACGAAAGCTGGCCACAGTACGATGAGGCAAAGACTGTTGAGAATACGATTGAAATTGCTGTTCAGGTAAACGGTAAGATGAAAGCAACGATTGCAATTGCCCGTGATGAAGCACAGGATGTTGTTCTTGCAAAGGCGAGAGAAGCAATTGAAGGTAAAGTGAACGGTAATATTGTAAAAGAGATTTATGTACCGGGCAGAATCGTAAACATTGTTGTTAAATAGTTAAGAAAAATAGTTTTGGATAAAGAATAGCGTAGGTAACATTTTTGTTACCTGCGTTATTCTTATGTAATATATGGAAGAACGAAAGAAGTGAAATTATGGAAAAGAATAAGACCAGTTTGACAGAAGGTTCTATTTGGAAAGGAATTGTGGGGTTTGCAATCCCAATGTTTTTGGGAAATTTATTCCAGCAGCTCTATAATACGGTGGACTCGCTGATTGTAGGACATTTTTTGGGGAGTGAAGCGTTGGCGGCAGTGACTTCTACCGGTTCATTGATTTTTCTGATGGTCGGGTTTTTTAATGGGATTGCCGTAGGTGCAGGGGTTGTGATTTCAAAATACTTCGGTGCAAAGGATGAGGAAAATCTCAAAAAAGCGGTGCATACAGATGTGGCATTTGGTCTGATGGCAGGTGTACTTTTGACGATAATCGGACTTTTGCTTGCCCCGCAGATGCTGAAATGGATGGAAACACCGGCAGAAGTGCTTCCAAATGCGACTTCATATCTTAGAATGTATTTTTCGGGTTCGGTTGCCTTTGTTATGTATAACATTGTAATGGGAATTTTGCAGGCGACAGGTGACAGTAAGCACCCGCTTTATTATCTGATTTTCTCTTCGGTGGTAAATGTAGTATTGGATATGTTATTTGTCGGGGTATTTCACTGGGGAGTGGCATCAGCAGCATTTGCAACAGCAATTTCACAGGCAACGAGTGCTGTGTTATGTTTTATCCGGCTTACGCGTGTGAAAGAGGTATATCAGGTTCATATCCGTCAGATTCGTTTTCATCCGCAATTACTTTGGCAGATTATAAGACTTGGTCTGCCGACAGGTTTGCAGAATTCGATTATTGCAATTGCAAATGTTGTCGTACAGAGTAACATTAATGCATTTGGTACACTGGTGGTAGCGGGAAGCGGAGTATATTCTAAGATAGAAGGCTTTGTATTCCTTCCGATTACTTGTTTTTCGATGGCACTGACTACATTTATCGGACAGAATCTCGGCGCAAAGCAGTTTGAGCGGGCAAAAAAAGGTGCACGTTTCGGAGTACTTTGTTCTGTTACACTTGCAGAATTGGTTGGTGTTTTGGTTTATTTTGCAATGCCGGTGCTTGCAGGATTCTTTGATAATAATCCAAAGGTAATAGAAATAGCAACATTACAGGCAAGGACAGAGAGTTTATTTTATTTTCTGCTGGCATTTTCACATTGTATTTCCGGTATATTGCGAGGTGCAGGAAAATCAGCTGTTCCGATGTATGTCATGCTGATTTCATGGTGTGCAATACGAATTACTTATATCACAATTGCAGTGCGGCTTGTACCGGCTGCACAGACAATTTATACGGCATATCCATTGACGTGGTCGATAAGTTCTGTGATTTTCTTGATTTATTATTTGAGGGTTGACTGGGTGCATGGGTTTCAAAAAAATGAACCAGGTATCGGAAAGAGGAGTGTATGAAAAAATTACCAAAAAGAAAGATATACCGCTATTGTCTGGCGGATATCGCAAAAGGATTATTTAACGGCATGATAGGAAATTATCTGCTGTATTTTTTCCAACCCACTGTAAAAAGCGGACTTCCGGCATTACTGCCGCAAAATAAATTGCTTGGTTTTATTACAATCATGGCTTTGGTAACTGCTATCGGAAAGATTGTAGATGCGGTGACAGACCCGCTTGTAGCAAGTTTATCAGATAAGTGTACGCATAAAGATGGTAGACGCATGCCGTTCATGAAATATGCAGCGGTACCGTATGCAGTATCGGTATTGCTGATTTTTTATGCGCCGTTTGCACAAGGTTCTGTGGCGAATGCACTCTGGGTAGGAGTTTTTCTGGTTATATATTATTCGGCATATACGTTCTATTTCATTCCGAGAAATGCACTTGTGCCGGAAATTATACCGGACGCAAAGGAACGGGTAGGTTATTATGGAATCAGTACCGCCTTTTTCATGGGCTCCAGTTCCTTTATGTATGCGGCGACATTATTCGTGAATTTATTAAAAAATACCGGTCTTAGTGCGCTTGTATCATGGAGAATTGTATTTTTTATTTTTGCGGTAATCGGTTTGATTTGTGTGCTGCTAAGTGCTACGGCATTCTGTGAGAAGGATTACGTTGAGGAAAATACGAAGCCAAAGGAATCTCTTTGGAAGTCATTTGGTCTGGTACTTCGAAATAGAAATTTTGTATTGTATGGTCTCGGAGATTTGTTCAGCGGTGTTTCGATGGCATTTTTCCAGACGGCAATGCTGTATTATATTACAATGCTTTTGAATGTACCGGAATCGCAGTCATTTCTTGTAATGTTGTCTGCAATTGGTGTGGCGCTCTGTCTGTTCCCGTTTATTGTATCATTCAGCCGGAAATACAGTAAAAAGACACTTCTTGTTGCGGCAAGTATTGTATTTACGATAGTATTTGCGTTTATTTATGTTGGTGACAAAATTGCGGCACTTGCACCGGGACATGAGTTGTGGATTGGTCTGGCGATGGGGCTTGTTGTAGCATTTCCGTTTGCAGCAATCAATATTCTTCCGCAGTCTATGCTGTCTGACATTATCCAACAGGATAGTCTGGCAAGCGGTGTGAATAGAGAAGGATTTTTCTCAGCAACAAAGACATTTATTGAGAAAATCGCATCCGCAGTTGCGATGATGGTTGTGTCAAGTGTGCTTGCCATCGGAGCACAGACAGGAGAATCGGTAGGCATGGAAGGTGTGAAACTGACCGGTGTGTATGCGGGAATATTCAGTCTTTTGTCGCTAATTTTCTTTTTGCTTTATAATGAGAAGAAGGTTACGAAATATATAGAAGAACATACGTAACTAGAAATAGATAGTTCAGAAATGGGGAGTCAGATGAAAGTACAAGTGTTACAGGGTGAGGACAAACGGAAAAATACCACACCGGATAAGATAGAAAGCTATATCAAAACGTTAAAACAGATGATTGACTGCAAGACGGTATTTACAAGTGATTTGTGTAATCAGAAAGAGTATGACAGATTTTATGAGGTGTTGAGGAGGGAATTTCCGTTACTGCATGAAAAGGCAAAACGTCTGTCGTTTGGAAGCGGATGCTTTGTGTATGTAATTGAAGGAAAAGAGGACGGCAAAGCAAAGAAAAATATCATGCTGATGTCTCATCATGATGTAGTAGACGGAGATGATGCATGGAAGACGAATCCGTTCGAAGCAGTCGAAAAAGACGGTTCTCTGTGGGGCAGAGGTACGATTGATACAAAAACACCATTGTTTGCAGAGTTACAGGCATGCGAGGAGCTTTTAGCAGAAGGCTATGAGTTTGATGGAATGAATGTGTATATCGGTTCGTCTAATAATGAGGAGACATGCGGTGATGGTATGGTACTTGCAACGGATTATTTCAGAGAAAACGGCATTCATTTTGCTGTTGTGCTCGATGAGGGCGGTGCGATTACAACCGGTATGATTCCGGGGGTGAAGCAGAAAAGCGCGATGGTGGCAGTACATGAAAAAAGCCGTCATGTCTACCGGTGTGTGACAAAACTGAATGTAAAAGGTCATGGTGGTTTGAATCCGAATAAAGATAATGCATTGGTGCGCATGAGTAACTTTATTACTGAAGTGAGCGATGCAAAAATTTATAAGGGAAGCTTTTCGCCTGAGGTAAAAGCAACTTTTACAGAGCATGCACCATATATGTCGCTTCCGTTAAATATTTTATTTGGTAATTTCGGATTGTTTGGTCCGCTTATTAAAAAGATTATGCTGGGCATTCCACAGACAAGTGCAATGCTTTCTACGGAAATTTCATTTACTTCTATGTTTGCAGGAAAAAAAGAAGATGTGCAACTGAAGGCAAAAAGAGTCGAAGCAGCGATGTTTTTGAGGTGCGTTCGAGAGGAAGATTTATTAGAAGGATTTAAAAAGATTCAAAAAATCGGTGAAAAATATGGAGTAGAAATAGAACCGGTTCTGCGTGATTACTGTGAGCCGACCGATTTTACAAAAGAGCCGTATCAATTATTAAAGTCTGTCATGAATGAAAATTTCCCGGATGTGATTGTAGCTCCGTTTTTACTGACCGCAGGAACCGATGCGAGACGTTTTACCGGAATTGCCGACAGTATTTTTAGGTTTGCACCGATTGATCTGGATAAGGAGCAGTATGCGTCTATTCATAGTGCAGATGAGCATATTAAGGTGAAAAATGTCGGGGAATGTGTCTGCTTCTATAAGGATTTTGTGAAGAAAATTTCCGGTTGCTAATTATAAAGTAATGTGATACAATGCCACATGGCAATTAAATAAGTACTTATATAAGTTCATAATTGGATGAATGTTTCTACAAACTACCGTAATAGTTTTGCTATAAGTTTTTTAGACAGCAAAGCTATTATGGTATTTTTTTTATGCAATAGAAATAGAAAAGCAGGAGGCTTTATGGAAAAAACAAACGAAGCAAACAGAAATGAAAATCGAATTTTAGAAGAGGAGAAAATATCAAAACTTTTATTAAAATTTTCTGTGCCGTGTGTAATGGGACTTTTAATCAGCGCATTGTATAATATTGTGGACCAGATTTTCATCGGAAACAGTGAACTGGGCTATCTTGGTAATGCAGCTACGGGAGTTTCTTTTCCGGTTATTTGTATCGCGAATGCATTTGCATGGTGTGTCGGTGACGGTGCGGCATCCTATTTAAGTATTTGCGCCGGACGAAAAGATACGGATAGCGCGCATAAATGTGTTGGAACAGGTATTACTGTTACATTTTTGATTAGTATGGTTTTAATGCTCATTTGTGAAGTTTTTGCTGTACCACTGATGAGCCTCTTTGGTGCGTCTGAACAGACACTCGGACTTGCTGTTGATTATTTCCGGATTATTGCAGCATTTTTCCCATTTTACTTACTGCTAAATGTGATGAACAGCATGATTCGTGCAGATGGTAGTCCGTCTTTTGCAATGACTGCAATGCTGACCGGTGCAATTATAAATATTATTTTAGATCCGGTATTTATCTTTCTTCTGAAATGGGGGATAAAAGGAGCTGCATGGGCTACTGCAATCGGACAGGTTGCATCCTTTTTCATGTGTGCAGTTTATTTCCTGAAACCGAAGGGATTTAAACTGACGAGGAAAAGTTTTCTTCCAAATCTTCCGATTCTGCGGAATGTAGTAGGACTGGGTGCGGCAACGTTTGTAACACAGATTTCTATCGTAACCGTGTCACTGGTAAGTAATATGACATTGGCGCGTTATGGTGCATTGTCGAAATACGGACCGGATATTCCGATTTCGGTATTCAGTATCCAGACAAAAGTGTATACAATAGTTTTGAATATTGTAACAGGAATTGTACTCGGCGGACAGCCGATTTTCGGATATAATTATGGTGCAAAGCGAATGGACCGTGTACGTGATACTTACAAAATCGTACTTCGTGCGACTTTGATTACAGGTATTGCAGCAACTATTATTTTCCAGTTATGGCCGCAGGCGGTTGTCGGTATTTTCGGAACCGGAGATGCATTATATCAGGAATTTGCAGTAAAAACATTCCGTATTTATCTTTCTCTGATGACGATTACCTGCCTTGTGAAAATGACGGCAGTATTTTTTCAGTCTATCGGAAAATCTGTGCATGCGGTTGTTGCATCACTTGTCAGAGATATTGTGTGCTTTACACCACTTGCAGTATTTCTTCCTATGTTGCTTGAGAATACAGAAGCAGGAACCGGAATTAATGGAATTTTGTATGCAGCTCCGTTATCAGATTTAGTGGCGGTTGTTGTTATTTTAGGGTTGACAGTTTCTTTTTTTGCATCATTAAGGAAAGAAGAAAAAAAGGAAGAAGCGGAAATCCCGGTAATCAAACCATCACGGAAAGGTACGATTATTACAATTGCAAGGGAACATGGCACGGCAGGGAAGCAGATTGGTAAAATGGTTGCTGAGCAGTTAGGTTTACCATTCTATTATAAAGAAATGATGGCATTGGCGGCACAGGAGAGCGGATTGGATAAAGCATTTATCTCGGATATAAATGAAGGTGCACCGCATATTCTGCATGATTTATATTTGAGTACAACTGTAGTACAACAGGCAATCGTTGCGCAGGAAAAAGTGATTCAGAGAATTGCAGATAACGGCGCATGTGTGATAGTGGGAAGAGCAGCCGATTATGTACTTCGTGATTATGATAATGTTATTCGTATTTTCATTCATGCACCGAAGGAATACCGTATGAAAAATATTATGGAAATGTATGGTGATACAGCGGAAGATGCGGCTATTCATGTAAAACACTCTGATGATATGAGAATGGCATATTATCGAAATATATCAGGGAGAAATTGGGGCGATGTGCACAATTATGACCTCTGTCTGGATGCTTCTATGGGACGTGAAAAATGTGTGGAATTGTTATGCAACATTTATCAGGGCAGATAACAAAAAAGATAGCCATTGTGGAAGAAACGGATTGGAAAACAGGAAAAATCTGATTTTAGGAATAAAAACGGGACTGTAAATGAGTTTACAGTCCCGTTTTTGGGTTTATTCTTGTGCTTGCATTTTTTTGTAAAAATTAATAAATTCAGCCAAAGATTTAGAAGAACGTGTATTTGTTCTGTAAGCAAATCCGACTTCACGTCTGTTAATTGGTTCTTTTAAAGGAATTTCAATTAATTTGCCTTCTTCTAAGTCTTTTTTTACAAAGCTCTTAATGGCACATCCGATGCCAATGCTGATTTTTGAAAATTCAATCAGTAAATCTAAGTCTGATATATCAATCG
Source organism: uncultured Roseburia sp. (assembly GCA_964393475.1). Taxonomy (GTDB): domain Bacteria; phylum Bacillota; class Clostridia; order Lachnospirales; family Lachnospiraceae; genus Roseburia. The sequence continues at coordinate 8,142 of CAYMTX010000078.1, forward strand.
AATCTTTGATGTGAATTGCATTTTCAAGAAAATATTGATCAATATACTGGCGTGTTATATTATTTTTGTCTAAAAGGATGAGGGTGCCATTTTCAAGTAATTTGTCGCCGGACACGCCTCGCATGCGCAAATGTCGTATGTAGTCTTTGGTAGCTACAAAGGTGTCTTCGATTTCAGCCAGAAAATCAAAGTGAAGATTTTTTAAACTGCTTGGACGGCAAATTAGTCCAATATCAATTTGGTTGTCGTCTAAAAGCTTTAACGTTTCATAGGTAGATTGGCATGAAATGGAAATACTAATATGAGGTTTTTGTTGGATAAATTCTTTCAAATACGGAAGTAAAATGTATTTACAGAGAACATTGCTTACACCGATTTTTAAATGACCTACGCCAAGTTCAAGAGAGCGTTTTAATTTTTCTTCGCCGATGGTTAAGGTCTCAAATGCTTCACTTACATGGTCGAATAAGAGTTGACCTTCTTCGGTCAGTACGACACCACGCGAACTTCTTGCAAAAAGTTTACAACCCACACTTTCTTCTAATTTCTGTATAGATTTGCTGATGGCAGGTTGGCTGATAAAAAGCTCTTTTGCTGCTTTTGAAATATTTCCGGTTTTTGCTACAGTATAAAAAATACGATAAGATGATAAATTTTGATTCATAATAAACTGCCTTTTCTTACTTTTGATATGAATATATGTTATACCTGCTATAACTAAAAGTCAAGATTTTCCTGTTGAATAGGAAAAAGTGACTATATTGTAAATGATGCAAGATATGCTATATATCGTTTGGAAATTTTTATGCTGTCATATATATCAGCATATTCTTTTGCAGAGATAGTACCCACGTAATTTTCAGGAAAAGCTTTTTGAATACCATATTTTTTTGCAAGATCCGCCGCTTTGTTATATGCGATGGCTGCCTTTTCTTCTGTAGAATAGGTTCCTATTTTATAGTTTCCGTTAATGTGGATAGTAGCACGGTAACGTTTTATTCCTTTTTTTATATATTCACAGACACCGTGATAGCGATTGATGACGATAATATTGGAGTAACGGTAATCAGTTTCGTCTCCATTTGAAAAAGTATAATCTCTGCCGGCAACCGCATAAGGTTTAATACCATAACGTCCTAAAATAGAATACTGCATTCCATAGTCGTTCACATATAAGTATCCCCGGCGCTTTAGTATACGATGTCCGGAATAGTAAAATAAATCATCGTTATCAAATTTTAATTCGATATTAGGTGAGAGAAAATAACTGAAATAGCCTTTGCGTAAATAAATCGGATTATTGAAATACAAGTTATTATCTCTGAAGTTTAACAATACAATTACCTTATCATAACTTAACACGTGGATGTTATCATAAAAATTATGAATGGTAAACGTCGGCTCGTTAATAATTTGATAGCCCTCTAAATAAGCATCAGCGGCCAGTTCCTCGGTTTGGAAGCTTCCAAGACTGATATGTTTGGTTTTATAAGTAAGACTGGCACGATAATAGAGAGTACCATCTTTTTTGCGTGCAGAAAAAACTCCGGGTAACATGTGGTATACATAATCTCCTTAGCAAAACGCGATATGCATAGATGGTTACTATGCATGTGCGTGCGATATAGTTATAGTAACATTTTCCAAATAGATACGCAAGGAATAGTAGACATGAATTATTGTAATGCTTTAACGCATTGACATGTTTTGGTGATTTTAATATAATGAACAAAATAGTTTTCGTGGGGAAAATTTTAAGAAAAAGAGGATGAATGTATGGAATTGATGTATGCGAGTACCAGAGATGTAAATGAGCGTGTAACAGCTTCACAAGCGATTTTAAGAGGATTGGCGAATGATAGTGGTCTTTACGTTCCAATCGAGATACCATCCCTTGATATTCCGATGGATACATTGGCACAGATGACATATCAGGAAATTGCGTATGAGGTTATGAGCCGTTTTTTTACCGATTTTACCGAAGAAGAATTGAAATACTGTATTAATTCGGCATATGATGATAAATTTGATACAGAAGAGATAGTACCAATCGTAGCAGCGGATGGTGCATACTATTTAGAATTATTCCATGGTTCTACGATTGCGTTTAAAGATATGGCATTATCAATTTTACCGTATCTTTTAACGACCTCTGCGAAGAAGAATCAGGTGCAGAATGAGATTGTTATTTTGACAGCTACATCCGGAGATACCGGCAAAGCGGCACTTGCAGGTTTTGCAGATGTTCCGGGGACGAAGATTATTGTTTTCTATCCGAAGAATGGTGTGAGTCCGATTCAGGAGAAGCAGATGATTACCCAAAAAGGAACAAATACTTTTGTAGTAGGTATTCATGGTAATTTTGACCAGGCACAGACCGGCGTGAAGCAGATGTTTTCAGATGCAGAACTTGCAGAAGAGATAGAAAATGCCGGTTATCAGTTCTCATCAGCAAACTCTATTAATATTGGCCGTTTAATTCCACAAATTGTATATTATGTATATGCTTATGCAAAATTATATGCAAAAGGCGAAATAAAAAAAGAGGAACCGGTGAATGTTGTAGTACCAACCGGTAATTTTGGAAATATTTTAGCGGCTTTTTATGCGAAAAATATGGGGGTGCCGATTGCAAAATTAATCTGTGCTTCTAACGAGAATAAAGTTTTATTTGATTTCTTTGCAACAGGAACTTACGATAAGAATCGCGAGTTTATGCTGACGACTTCACCGTCTATGGATATTTTGATTTCCAGCAATTTAGAGCGC
>CAYMTX010000079.1:0-10894 GCA_964393475.1 uncultured Roseburia sp.
ACCTTATTTTACCACTATCTGTATCCTTTTTCAATATTTCTTTATATTTTTATAAAATTTGTAAACTTTTTATAAATTTTCTGAAAGGGTTTTGACCAAAAAAAGAAACTATCAATTGGTATAACCACAATCCTTGATAGTTTCTCATTACTTTTACATTTAATCTTCAATTACTAACGTTCCCGGAATCACCTCTAAAGAAACAACATTTTTATCTGTCTTATACTGACCTAATAGAAGTTCCCACAAATTATGAATCTGATTTATCAATACATTAGATGCCTCAACCGCATGTGGCAGTAATGTCTGCAAATGAAATGCACGGATTCCCATCGGTGGAAGAAATACCAGATTCGTGGTCTGCACCTTATCTCCTGCTGTTTTAATCATTTCATATGTAATCATACAAAAATCCTGTCCTTTATAATTACATACATAAGAAACATAACACTCATCTACCGTCCATGAAATACCATCTTCTATCTCTACCGGTTTTTCTGCCGTATTATTATGTTCTGTCGTCTGTACCTGTAAACTCCAACGGATTCTTCCGTCCTTTGTCTCTTTATACATTTCCGTCAATAAGCGGCTTAATTCATCCGTTTTCTTCATCTTCCTCTCCCTTTCCCTTTCATCTCTTCTATATTCTCATGCACACTCAGCACCCACGCTGTCTGCTCACAAACAGGGCAAAATTCATCTGCTAAAAACTACGGATTTTATCATTTCCTTCATCTTCCGTCTTCTCAATTTTACGAATTTCAACTACATAAGAATAATTCTCATTCACTGCAACTTCTATTTTATCTCCCACTTTATGTCCAAGCAATGCCTTGCCAAGTGGTGACTCATTACTAATCAGATTCTTTTGAGAATTACTGCGTACCGTTGTTACAATACGATAAACTTCCTCCTCATCGTCATCTTCAAAATAAACGGTTACAGTATTATTAATTCCCACTTCATCTTCTGCGGAATCCGTAGAAATAATCTTTGCCGTTTTAATCATCTTTTCCAGATAACGAATCCTGCTTTCATTCTGGTTTTTATCCTTCTTCGCAGCATGGTATTCGAAATTCTCGCTCAAGTCGCCGTGTGCTCTGGCTTCTTTTACTGCCTCTAACGCCTGTTTTCGCACCACCAGTTTCCGATACTCGATTTCTTCCTCCATCTTCTTAATATCCTGCATTGTTAATTCATCAAACATAATTCTCTATACCCTTTATCAGCATTCTTTTTAAATCTACCTGTATTGGTGAGAACACTTCTCCCGCTTCAATCACCCGTTCCGCTTTTCGACAGACCGATAACCAATAATTATCTTCCAACTGTGTACTTGCAAGGTAATATGGCACATCCTCAGACATCTCCTTTGGCATATTCTCATTCACTCGTACCTGCTCTTGTAAAGTTGAAAATCCATCTAGCGGCATTCTCATTCCAAAGCCCGTTGCCTTAAGATAACTCTCTTTTCGCGTCCACAACTTTGTGAAAACCTGATCGCTCCAACATTCCTGCAACGCTATTATTTCTTCCTGCGCAAAAAAACGTGTCACCAGACTTTGATAACCGATACGCGTTTCCTCTACATCCACACCTACCGGATAGTCATCTATAACTATAGCAACATATTCCTTCGAGTGGCTCAGATTATAGAAAAGCTTCGGATATTCTGCAATATACGGCTTTCCATCGATATTTTTCAAAAAGGTCAATTCCATCCCTTTTAGACCGTGTTCCTGCAACGCGTATTCCAACAGTAGCCCTGCCCATATGCTCTCTAACTGACTTTTTTTCTGCTTTCTTCTTTTGATTTTCTCTATACGTTCCTGCGGAAGAATCCTCAGTGCATTCTGCATCTCTTCTTCCGAAAGTTCACTTATTTTTGCATAATATACTTTCAACACTTATTTTCCCAAAAACTCTTTTAACTGTTCATTTAATAGCAAAAGCTTCTCATATGGTCCCTTTAAATTACTAACAGAACCCGCACGCAAAGGTTCCACAATCTGCTCCGCAATTTCAAACATAGGAGTAAGTCCCAAATTAGCAAATACACCTTTCAATGTATGCGCATAATCAAACGCATTCGACACATCCTGCTCTTCCAATGCCACACCCAGCTTTGTAAAATTATCGTCTGTAGTTACAATTTGAAGACACGTCATATATAATTCTTTATCATCCAGGAAACGTTCTAATGCACCGTCTACGTCACATCCCCATTTTTTTAATTCCTGAAAAACCATTTCTATATTCATTTATCATCCTCGTGTTCCTTATTTTTTCGACATTCTGCGGAAACTGCGGGAGGAATCCAACACATTTTCCACACGTCTGGTTACAATTTCCGGAATAAATGGTTTAACTATATACTCGTCCGCGCCCAGTCGCATTGTATCTACCTGTTGCTCCGTCGTATCATCGGCAGTAATAATAACTACCGGTATCTCCGACAATTCAGGTTCGTTGCGTTTATATGCAAGAAATGTCACGCCATCCATCTTTGGCATCTGCAAATCTAATAAAATAATATCTACATTCCCCTTTTCTTTCTCTAATACATCCAATGCCTGAAGACCATTTTCCGCCTCCAGAATGCGGTATTTCTCTCCGAAAATACACTGCAGCGAAACACGATTCACTTCCTGATCATCTACAATCAGAATCGTCTCTTCTTCGTTCTCCACCATAGTCAGTGCCTTTCGATACTTCTGTAATTCCATATCGATTTCCTTACGTGCAGTAATATCGTTAATATAACCATAAATAATATGACGATTACCTATCGGACTGATGTATTTTAACTTAACTGAAATCCAAATGGAACGATTGCCGACACGCCTTAATACTTCGCACTCACCGGATTCTTCTGTTCTGACCGCCTCTTCAAACGCAGCGTACATCATCTCTTTATTGCTTCCTGTAAGAGATGCATCCAAATTACCCTGAATATCATTTACATCTCCAAAACCAAACAAATCAAAATAAGCGTCATTTACACGCAAAATATCAAGACTGCCTTCCCCATACTCGTATACAACGACCGCTTGCTGCATGTTGGAAAATAGCAGTTCTAACTGCGAATTTGTATTTAGAATATCTTCTTGCTCTTTGTGCTTTACCTCTATAAACCCGGTTTCTGCCTGTTTCTCACTGAATGCCAATTCTTCATAATCAGCCACCGGCATAGGTTTTGCAAAATAATATCCCTGCACGTATTCACAACCGATACTTTTTAAGAAAAGTACCTGTTCCTTACGCTCTACACCTTCTGCAACAACCGGAAGATTGAGCCATTTTGCCATTCGTACAACTGCCGCAAGAATATTTTCACTTCTTGTTTCTTCTTCTGTATCACTTAAAAATTTCATATCAATTTTTAAAACGTCTACTTTAATATCTTTTAAAATATTCAAAGAAGAATAGCCGCTTCCAAAGTCATCCATCAAAATAACAAAACCCTTTTCTTGAAGTGCCGTCATCATGTTCTTGATAGCATTCTGATTCGTAGTATATGCACTCTCTGTCAGCTCTAACTGTAATAATTCCGGTGGAATATTATATTTATCAACTAACCCACATAATATCTCTACTAAACGTGGATTATAAAGGCTTACACGCGAAATATTAACCGAAATCGGAAATGGTTTACGTCCTTCATCCAGCCATTTACGAATTAACCGGCAGGATTTCTCCCAGATATAAAGATCCAGTTTCATAATGAAACCATTTCTCTCAAAAATAGGAATAAAATCCCCCGGTGAAATCATGCCGCGCTTCGGGTCAATCCAACGCACCAATACTTCCGCTCCCGCCAAAGTATTTTTCTGCAACTCATACTTCGGCTGTAAATAAAGCACAAATTCATCTCCTGCCAAAGCACCTCTCATATTATTTACAATTCTCTGCTCTTTGATAATGTCATCACTCATTTTTGACTCATAAAAAGCATAATTCTGAATATTATATTCTTCCTTACAACTCTTTGCCGCCTGATTGGCAAACTCATACATCTCACTTACATTGTAGGTGTGATCCTCAACTAAATAAATACCATACACAAGTGCAAGATCAAATTCCAACGGATATTCCGCCATATGTCTGTTCATCGTCTGCATCAAATCTGTAATTTCATCAATACTCTCGTAAGAAATGCATACACAAAATACATCGGCACTCATATGGCCAAACGTAACCGGCTTATTCTCATAATCCAATTTGCACAAATTTTCTGCCAGATATTTTAAAAGCTTATTCCCTTCTTCTCTTCCGAAAAATGCATTGACCAAACGAAACTTTGCAATGTCCATACGGATAAGTGCAAATTTCTTCTCCGTATGATGGTTCAGCATAACTCTGGTCATATAATAAAACATCGACATGTTGTAAATTTCTGCTAATTCACTAAACTGTGTACGACGGCGCAACTCTTTGCTTACTTGATTCTCACTACGATTAATCACATTCTTTATACGAAACGGAATGATACCGGCATCATATGGTTTAGTCACAAAATCCCATGCCCCAAGCCTCAGACATTCTCTCTCCGTATTTAAATCATTCTCCACTGTTGCAATGACAACCGGAATCATACCAAATATTTTAGACTGGGAGTAAACCTCCATAAACCGGAAACCACTAAACTCCGGCATTACTAAATCCAATACAATTGCTGAAATTTTCTCCGCATCTTTTTCCAGAATGTCGATTGCCTGCCGTCCATTCTCTGCCTCTATAATTTCATAGGTATCGCCTAATATTTTCGACAAACTCAATCTATTTACTTTTTCATCATCTACTATTAATATTGTATTTTCTTTCTTCATAGGCACTCCCACATTGCACAATTCTCCTATTTTTTATCATATCAAAAATGGAAGTAAATGTATATCTTTTTCTTTACTATTAACTTGTTTCTTTTTTCTTTTCCCGCTATAATACCCATAGATAAAATATATCACTAATTTTTAGAAATAGTTTAGATTGGAGATTTCCCACTATGAAATTTATCTCTTGGAATGTAAATGGTTTACGTGCATGCATGCAGAAAGGATTTTTGGACTTTTTCAACGAAGCGGATGCTGATTTCTTCTGTATTCAGGAGTCCAAATTACAAGAAGGACAGATTACTTTAGACTTACCGGGCTACCATCAATACTGGAATTATGCAGAGAAAAAAGGCTACTCCGGAACCGCTATCTTTACAAAGCATGAACCACTCTCTGTGAGCTATGGTATCGGCATTGAAGCACATGACCACGAAGGACGTGTCATCACTTTAGAATACACTGATTTTTACATGGTAACCTGCTATACACCTAACTCTCAGAATGAATTGGCAAGACTGCCTTACCGCATGACATGGGAGAACGATTTTCTCACATATTTAAAGAATTTAGATGCGAAAAAGCCGGTTATCCTCTGCGGCGATTTAAATGTCGCCCACAAAGAAATAGACTTAAAAAATCCAAAGACCAATCGTCACAATGCAGGTTTTACAGACGAAGAACGCAATAAGATGACGCAACTATTAGAAGCAGGTTTCACAGATACTTTCCGTTTCTTCTACCCTGATATGGAAAGTATTTATTCTTGGTGGTCTTACCGCTTTCAGGCAAGAAGCAAAAATGCCGGTTGGCGTATTGACTATTTCATCACATCTTCTTCTATGGACGATAAACTGACGGACGCAAAAATCCATACTGATATTTTAGGTTCTGACCACTGTCCGGTAGAACTGATTACATCTCACTAATTTTATATAAACAAACAGAGCCTGCAAATACTATCATATCTGCAGGCTCTGTTCTCATATTCTTTATTACTATTTGTCATATTATATACCGGTTACACTTACTGATTAATTTTCCAGCATAGAAGTACAATGTGGGCAACGTGTTGCATCAATCGCAATCGTCGTCTTGCAGTACGGGCATGTCTTAGTTGTCGCCGGCTTCGTTTCCTTCACCGGTTCTTCCTTTTTAGTTAAATGCTCATTCACTGCATTAATAGCTTTTACTAAAATAAAGATTACGAATGCTGTAATCAAGAAATTCAATACCGCAGTAATAAAGTTACCATATGCTAATACCGGTGCCGCTTCACCCTCCCCTAACTTTAAGGACAAATATGAAAAGTCAATTCCACCAAATATAGCCAGAATCGGAGTCAAAATATCCTGATTCAAAGACGTTACGATAGTAGTAAATGCACCGCCGACAATAACACCGACTGCCATATCCATTACGTTACCACGCATAATAAATTTCTTGAATTCTTCCATTAAGCCTTTTCCCATAACTTTTCTCCTTTTGTATTAACACTATACTGTAGTTATTATACTCTTTTTAAGTAACATTCTCAAGTGGAACAATCCTCTTCTTTATGTACAGGTGTATATCCCGTATCACCTCACTATTTCTTCGTTTCAGCTCCTATAATATACCCAAATCCTGCAACAGAATTGACGCTCCCATAATTATTAAAATAACTCCCCCAAAAACCTCTGCTTTTGATTTGTACTTTTCTCCGAACTTACTACCGACTTTTACACCAAACGCAGATAACACAAAAGTAGTCACACCAATAAGTAATACTGCCGGCACAATATTCACTTCCTCAAATGCAAACGTCACGCCTGCAGCAAGTGCATCAATGCTATCCGCAATCGCTAAAGGAAACATAACTTTCGCTGCAAAGGATGCATCCATTTTTTTCACTTCTTCTCTTGATTCCCGAATCATATTAATACCAATGATAGACAATAATATAAATCCAATCCAATGGTCAATACTAGCCACCAATGATGCAAAACTCGTCCCCAAAAGGTACCCCAACAAAGGCATAAGTGCCTGAGAACCTCCAAACCATAATCCGGTTATTATCATATGCTTCTTTTGTACTTTCTCCACAGAAAGTCCTTTGCATAATGCAATAGCCAGTGCATCCATAGACAATCCAACCGCAATCAAAAACATTTCACCTAAATTCATTTTTCTTTCCTCCATTTGTATTTTCCCGATAGTGGAAGAACAAAGAAACAGCTCTGCTGCTTCTTTGCACCCGAGCGGTATCTCTCTGCGATTAATTCCTTCTCCGCGAAGTACTCATCCTTGCGGAGCATTTTTATTCGATAGGATGCGATTTTCTATCGAATAAAAAAAGACGAAACTCACCCACTATCGCAGATAAGTCTCGTCATTTAAGATTGGACCAGGATTCACTCCATTATGTTGAACCAACCACACATTACATGTTGACTACTCCCTTATTGAGGGTAATTATATCATTATTGAAAAAATTTCTCAACAAAATTCTTCCATAATCTATATTTTCTGTTTTTTTATTGTAGGCTACGATAACATCTTGAAGCCAAATTTATACTTGCCCATCTTTAGGATTTAACACTATATTGTTTTAGAGTTTATATGCACAGATAACCGAGTCTAACTTTTGGCGTTCCATTTTTTCAATATTTTCTTCAGTAAATGATAAATATGGAATCTCCAATTCTTCAACATTACCTTCTTTTGCATTCAACCATTCCATATAATCCGTTTCATCCATGGGGTTCGTTCCCCATCCGTCTGTTCCTACAAAATATACCGTCCCTGCTTCAGAAATGTCTGCTTCATACGGATATTGGTCTGACATTCCGTTTAATTCCAAAACCTGCTTATCTTCTGAATGTACATATCCTATCAATTCATAAGTATCACTTTCCGGCATATATCGGTAAAAAGAATACGGCCACATGTCTCCATATGTCTGATTATGTGAAGACAAGGCTTTTACGTTTCCATTACTCAAAAAAGCAAAATACGGAAACTCCTTTAACTGCGTATACATTTCTTCTGTATTGCTGTCATATCCTATAATATAACCCACAGCACCAGCCATCACTCCCGGGTCATATAGCAACACCAATTCTTCCTTCCCATCTAAATCCACATCACAAACAGCAAAGCCGGAGGATTGTCCCGGTGAAACTTCTGCCGGACTTCCATCCGGAAGAATATTACTATACAAAAGATTTCGCAAAGCAGCCGCATAGATTTGTCTCGCATCTGCATCATATTCTACTACAACCTCACTACCATCTTCTATTGCTTCATCACGTTCTACTGCCCCGCCACTGGTTATTACATCTAATTGGGGTTTCACAACCGGAGTCAGTGCAGCAAAATCAATGCTGTCTGCCAATATTTCTAAATGAGACAGATTCATTCCATGTTCAGTTCCATAAGGTATTGTTACCGTAACAAAGCTATCTTCTAAATCTGCCAGTACCAAAACTCTGTTTCTTCCTAATGCAAGTGTAACCGGAACTCCACATCCTGTTTCGTACAATTTCTCCTGATATTCAGTAACCTCTCCAATATCCAGCATGGCATCATGAAAGGTTCCTTTTACAGAACGCAGAAGCCCAAAATCCCATGCCCCAATATCTGAAAACCTAATTGTTCCCTCCACCTCAAAAGTACCGTCTTCATACATATAAGTGTAATATCCACCGTTATCTCCAAGAAAATCCCTCAGTGTTTCAATCAATTCCGGATGCTCCTTTAGGTCATAGGATGTCGTATGAAGTGCCAATCCATATTTTTCTGTAATCCTATCTATTTTTTCAGCCATCTCCTGTGAATACACAAGATAACAACTGTAACGAGCAAAGCCGGAATCCAATCGTCCGTCTATATTTTGATAAATGATTCCATCCGGATCATATTCACTTACAAATGCCTGCCATTCTGCTAATGCCTGCCATTCTGCACTCCCCTGATATCCGGATAAACCAATGATGCTATTTTCTTCTTGTTCTGCCGAAAACGAATGATTGATAAAAGGTAATAATAAATCACGAACCCCAAACCAATTAGCAGCGTATGCTACTACAGATAAAGACAACATGAATATAAGACAAACAGCAACACATGCCAGTTTTTTCCACACTAAATAACTTATACTTTTCTTTTCCGGTATAGCTTCTTCGATGAACCTGTCATCCACATCTCCTAGTGCTTTTATAATTCGTTTCGCCTCTCTCATAAGATAATCCCCTCCTGCACCAAATATTTTTTCAACTCATTCCTTGTCCGGAGTAATATCATCTTAACCTTGCTCTCACTCATATGATAATCAGCAGCAATATCCTTAACCCGACTGAAATACCAATACCTACGCATAAAAATCCTGCGTTTTTCTATAGGCAAACCTGCCAAGAAGCAATTTAACTTTTCTGTCAGAAGTATATCCTCAATAGCCTCTTCCACACTGCCGGCACCAACGATACATTCCTGCAATTCTTCAAATGCAACCTGAGTTTCGCCCTGTCCACGTTTTTGCGCATTATAATATTCATACTTATTCAAGGAAAGATTCCGTGTTATTCTTCCAATAAATGCCGAAAATCTCAGTGGACGTAATGTAGGTATGATTCCCCAAACCTTAAAATACGTATCATTTACACATTCTTCCGCATCTTCCCGATTATGTAAAATATTAAATGCAATCGTGCTGCAATATCTTCCATATTTTTTGTCTGTTTCTGATATAGCCAACTCTGAACGATTCCAATACAGCTCAATTATTTTATTATCTTCCATAGCTAAACCTTTCTCCTCATCTTCTCTTTTTCAATTATAATGACAGAAAAATCAAAAAGGAAGTCACAAAAATTTATAGATTTTTTCATAAAAAATAGACCTCTTGGGAAAAATTCAAAAAGCCTATCAATCGCCATTCGCTTTTCGTTCGCTAATATGAAAAAAGGAGCCCATCACTGCTGATAAGCTCCCAAAAATCTCGTTATTAATTATCTAATCCTCTTACCATACATACTCCTCCAACATTTCCTCAATACAAATCTGTGCTCTTTCATCTTCCAACTCTTCTGCAGACAAGCTTAACGTTACACTAAGAGGATCTTGTACCATTTTTCCGTTGTATTCAATAAAATAGCCAAGTTTCAATACTTCACAACCAATTTCTTCTCCAATAGATATTTGTCGCATTCATGTCAATCCATTTTTCATACAAAGCACAATTCAAACCTGGAATTTATCTGTGAATATACATTCTTGTCATATCAGGTTCACCATCGCCTTGAACCATACACAGAAACTCCCATCCATATTTTTCGTAAAATCCAATATGGTCAGTAACAAGATAAATTGGAGAACTCTTATTTTAAGCTCAGACTACTGAGCAATAATATATCTGTTGCACATAGCATTTCTCTCCTTTCAACACTACTTTTTATAATAAGTGTATCAAATCTTGATTACAACCTCATTCTTATTTATAAACAAATATGTTCTCCGTCAAATTCCGAGTTATGGAACTCTTTCTATTGTCCCATCTTCTTGCCCTTCGGACAAGAAGCATCCCTCGCTCAAAGAGCTCGGTCAATTCAAATTTTCACCTATATTCTACCACTAAAGTCTACACCTATCAAATAACAAAATTCCCACCTTAACTATTTCTAGTCAAGATGGGAATTCATCATTTCAATCCCTATATTCTTTATACTAAATCATATAGAAAATCGACAATTTATTTGTTGTTGATAGCTGCCTGTGCTGCTGCTAATCTTGCAATCGGAACACGGAATGGTGAGCAAGATACATAGTCAAGACCAATCTTATGGCAGAACTCTACTGATGTAGGATCTCCACCGTGCTCGCCACAGATACCAACATGGAGTTTTGGATTAACCGGTTTACCAAGTTTGATAGCTGTTTCCATTAACTTACCAACACCAATCTGGTCAAGTTTAGCAAATGGATCGTTTTCAAAAATCTTAGTATCGTAGTAAGCATCTAAGAAATTACCAGAATCATCTCTTGAGAATCCAAATGTCATTTGAGTTAAATCATTTGTTCCAAAGCAG
>CAYMTX010000080.1:0-10802 GCA_964393475.1 uncultured Roseburia sp.
ATATATTTGCCTCCGTAGATATAAATTAATATAAGAAAATTATAAACGTAGAACAAAAAGAAAACAAGGGACAGATTATGTCAGTGAAAATAACAGTTACGAGAATAATGGCTACTATATCAGCCATATACCAGAGTTTTTTGCACCGGTTATCGAAGAATTAGAAAATTCTCGTGAGGTGTATTTACAGACGATAGCTCCTCCTATCAGTGCATGGTGGGATTCCGGAATTTCGGGTGGCGGATATTATGCTGATAACGAATTTGTATGCAATATCAATAATGAATCTTATTCATTCGCTTACAGTGATTTTACACCTGAGACAGATAATTGTAGTTGGGAAGTAATTGGAGTTTTTCCGGATGAAGTAAATGGTAAAACATACGTAGTTTTTCATCATTTCAGTACAGATACAGAAAATTGCGGACATCCGACATTAACGCTTTTGGAATTTTTGGATGATGACCCGGAGCAGTATACAATAACGCCATATGAATCGTCCGAAGAATTTAACTGGCTCCAAATTTGTTATCGGATAGGAAATAATATATATATTGCGGGTGCTGATAATTATTTCGGCTTTATTGATTTAGATACGCGGACATTATCGTATTGCAGAGAAGAGTATGATTTTGCCGAGGCGTTGGTTCTTGAAAAGTATGTGCAGTCATCATATCATATGTTTCAATTCCGGGCTACACTGCAACAGGATGATATAATTGTGTATTCTGCTTTTATATCAGAGGCAGATGATAGTGAGCCGGTTGGCGTGGTTTCTGTGGCATACGAAAATGCAAAACCGATTGCATATATGTTTGTTGATTTAACCCAGACAGATATAAGCGGGAATGTGACAATTTCATATTATGATGATGTAAAGCAGGATATCTATTTTTCTCTAAACGAATAGGAAACTGTGGATACAGAGCAAAATGCATATGAATGGATAAAAGTGGAAGAGGTTAGCACCCTATCTTTTGACGACATAATAGCAAGTACGGATTATGAGATGCTTTTTGGGCAACTACGAGTGAAGCTGACATCAATTATGGGGTTAGATGAGTATATAAAGATGATATTGGATAATGGTTGTCAGGTAGTATATGTAAAGTATTGTGATAAATATACGGAAGAATTTAATTCGCGTCTGCCTCAAGGTGCGGATGGAGAACAAGAGGAATACTGGCTGTTTGTTCTGGATAGTAACAATCAATACAGAGTATGGGATTATACGGCCTTCTTTATGATGTTTAATTTTAATGAAGATATGGTTAGTAAGGAGGATATTCCGGATTGTTTAATGCCGAAATAGGAGAAAGTGTCAGGTGTTTAGCCTGACACTTTCTTTTATGAAAAGGTATTTTAGCGGCTCATTTCTAAGAGTTTCGCACGCATTTCAGATTCAATCTTTTGCAATTCAGCTTCCGCCAAAGCACGTTTCTGTCGTCCCTCTTCCTGAATTTTCATTACTTCGTCTAACGTAGAAATCAAGGTCTGGTTTGTAGCCTGAAGTGTTTCGATATCTACGATGCCACGCTCGGATTCTTTGGTCGTTTCAATCGTAGCCAGTTTAAGCTGTTCTGCATTTTTCTTAAGGAGTGCATTCGTCATGTCGCTTACTTCACGTTGTGCGGCAGCAGCTTCTGTTGCATGGTTTACACCGATGGCAATTACCATCTGACTTTTCCATAATGGAATAGTATTCACCAGTGTAGACTGAATTTTGTCAGACATAACCGTGTCGTTGCTTTGGATTAACCGAATCTGCGGAGCCATCTGGAGAGATACGGTGCGGGATAATTCCAAATCGTAAATCTTTTTCTCAAAGCGGTTGCACATCTCAGAGAAATCTTTGGCTTTCTGGGTGTCTTCCGGAAGCCCGCTCTGTTCAGCTTTGGCAAGTAGTGCAGGTAATTCTACATTTTTTGCCTGTTCCAATTTCTGTTTTCCTGCAAGAATGTACATAGAAAGTTCTTTGAAATAGTTCAGGTTTAACTCGTACATTTTATCGAGCATAGCCATGTCTTTTAATAATGTAATCTGGTGTGCTTCCATAGCTTCGCAGATTTTATTGATATTGGATTCTGCTTTGTCGTATTTCGCTTTTAAAGTGGTAAGTTTGTTACTGTTTTTCTTAAAAAGACCTAAAAATCCTTTTTCTTCTTCTTCGTCAAAATTTTTCAGTTCAGCTACGACATCTGTAAGCAGATTCCCGATTTCACCTAAGTCTTTCGTGCGGACGTTGTTTAATGCTGTTTCGGAAAAATCAGCAATCTTTTTCTGGCTTCCGGCACCATATTGCATTATTTGCTGAGTGTTGGTGATATCAATTTGTGAAGCAAAATCGTCTACCATTTTCTGCTCTTCCGGTGAGAGAACAACTTCGTATTCTTCTTCCTCTGCAACCGGTGCAGCCGAAACAACCTCTGTGATTTCTTCTTTACTTTCCTGGAATGGTTCAAATGTAAGGGTTGGTGACTCTTTTAACATTTCGTCTAAATCATTGCTCATTTCTTATCCTCCGAAAAATCATTTTTTGTTAATCCCTCTTTTGCCAGCATTGTTTGAAGTACCTGTGCATCGGTAGTCACATCAAATACAGTTGCTTGAAAGAGTTTATTTAAAAGCTCGGTAAAAGCTTCATTGATAATATCTACGGTCTTTTCAATCTCAGCCTTGGCTTTGATAACGTCCTCACCCGGAGCACTGATATCATCAAAGTCAGAATAAGACTGTAAAAGCTTAATAGTGGTAGGAAGATAGTAGTTCATTAGTTTGTGCATTTGCGACATTTGCGTAGGGTCTTCCTCTAAGCGCTGAAAGATTTCTTTTAATAAGTCTTCCATGCGATACATCTTATTGGAAATGATTTCGCCCGGAATTAAATCATTTAGTTCGTGGAGCTTGCGGATGTATTCCTGACCTTCACAAATCATAGTCGTAAGCTCTGTGTTCGTGTCAGTGGAAGAGGTCTGTGTGCTTGCAGGCGTATTACATTCCTGCTCGTATGTTTGACGCTCTTTTTCTAATCGGAGATATTCACGATAGGTGGCATCATCTAACATGAGGCAGGTTTCTTGTTTATCTAAGTGGCCTTCCGGAAAAAAGCCTAAGGAAAGCATTTTTTTCACGTCTTTTAAAATGTATTTGCTGCTCTTGCCGACACTCTGAGCTAAGTCGGAGATGTTTATATACATCTTATCAGCAAAAAGTGCCTGATAGCGTTTCATTCGTCCAAGACGGTTCTTCTCATCGACACCTTTGCGGAGTAAGACGACAGAACTGCCTAACATAATAGCAAGAAATCCTAAAAATCCACCTGACCAAGAACCGCCTAATAATTTTATAATACCAGCAGCAATTCCTAAGGAGGCAGTAACACCCATTTCAATACCGCCAAATACCATATACAAAATGCTGGAAATCTGTCCTACGCTTTTTGTTTTTAAAACAGGCAGAGTAGTTGTGTTTGAACCGGGATAACCGGACTTAAGCTGACCCGAGGAGCGGTATTTTTTGGTGAAATGTTCGTTGCGTTTGCGTTGTTGTTCTTCAAATTCGCGGGCGCTTTCGTAAATTTTAGCAGTATGATGATAAGTGGTGCTGCTGACATTTTTTACCTGGCGGCCGGCTTCGCAAATTGCTTCGGTCACGGTTTCGTTAACCAGAATATTCAGTTCTTGAAAGTTGCCGGAAGCAAGTCCATCCGAGACGGCTTTTTTAAACTGCTCACTCAGATTGGAGTGGTTAAAGTTTGTGTTCATTTTCATTACCTTTGTTTCTATATAGATAATAAGATTATCCCACATCTGCTTGGGTGGCGCAATATGAATTTTGTAAACAAAAAGTACTTTTGCATTGGGGGAATATGGTATATAATTATAGAAAATTAGGAAAAATCGTGGAGGTATCAATATGTCAACATGGGATGATTTAAAGGGAAGTTTATTTGCAGCAGGACGTGATGTGAGCCAGAAAGCAAAAGAAGTATCAGAAGTTGCTAAATTGAAAATGGATATTCGCACAAAAGAGGATTTTGTAGAGAAACAATATGCAATTCTGGGGCGAACATATTATGAAGCGAATAAAGAGAATGCCGATGAAAAGGATGCAGAGCAGTTCCGTGTGATTACAGAAGCTCTTGAGGAGATTGCGCGTATGAGCCAGCAGGTACTTGATATCCAGGGTGTGGTACAGTGCCCGAACTGTGGTAAGAAGGTTCCGGCCGGTAATGTATTTTGCAGCGACTGCGGAGCCAGATTAGATGATATTATCGTGGAAGCCACAGTGGTTCAAGATGAAACGATAGAAGAATAGAGTTATAATTTAAGGAATCGGGGAGTCTTGTGGTTATGAAAACAGGTTTAAAAGCAGTGATAAAAGCGGTAGCATATTTTGCAGTATATCTTTTGACACAGGTGCTTGTGTCGGTGGCATACAGTACTGTTTTATCTACACAGATGACAATGAAAATGATGGCGGCAGGAGAAGAACTCGATGTAGTAGCAATGACAGAGGCAGTGACTGCGGAGATTATGGGGCGTGTAATGGAGATGACATTCGTTGCAGGCATTGTAACGTTGCTTCTTTTTTGGATATTTTTCCTAATTCGCAGAAAAAAGATTACACAAGAAGTTTGCCTGTATAAAATACCGGTAAAAGGAATTTTACCAATTGCAATCATGGCAGCATGTTTTAATGTAATTACAACCATTGTTATTAGTTATTTTCCATGGCCACAGAATTGGATGGATTCATACATTGCCAATTCATCGTCTATTGATGGAACTTTGATGTCATGGCTGGCAGCGGTGCTTATGGCACCGGTTTTGGAAGAAATTGTATTTCGTGGTTTGATATATACCAGACTGAAAAAAGGATTGCCGGGCATTGCGGCAGCAGTTCTGACATCACTTGCATTCGGTCTTGCACATGGTACGATTATCTGGGCGATTTATACCTTTATCTTTAGTATGCTTCTAATCTGGGTATTTGAAAGGTTTCAGTCGCTTGCGGCGTGTATCGTGCTTCATATGGCATACAATCTTTCCGGTATGGCATTGTCATTGATTCCGGCGAATGCGGTTATTGCGATTTGGGTTCTTTTTATCATAAGTGCAGTTGGGGTATATGTTACATATCATATGATTACAAAAATGACTGCTGAAGCAACGGAATGAAATGTCTGAATGTAATCTTGACTTTCTTACACTTCCGTGCTAATCTAAAAAACGTAAAAAGAACAAACACGTAGAAAAAGAGAGTACATTTGTTGGAACTTTACAGAGAGATTCTCAACTGCTTTCAGATGTGCCGTATTCCGGCATAAGCCGCGAAGGGCGGAAGAAAGGAGTTTGCTGCGAGAGAATGGGGAAAGGCAGATGGAAGATGGCTTTGGAGTGGCAGAGCTGAACTGATGAGGATAAGTTCTGACGGGACCGCCTGTTATAGCGGAAGATGTTAAAAGGAGCTAAATGACGATAAAGGACATGTTATTCGGCGAATGGTGACACCTGTAGAGGTACATACTGTGAAGTATGTGCGAATAGAAGTGGTAACGCGTGATAATGAATTCCGCCTTCTTAGGTAAAACTAAGAAGGCGTTTTTTTGCGCTTATTTAAGTTTAAGGAAGACTCTTTCTGAACTACTTTAAAAATCTTATCAAAAAAGAAAGGACGCAGTTATGAGTAATAAAGGAAAATTCTACATGACGACAGCGATTGCCTATACATCAGGCAAACCGCACATTGGTAACACTTATGAAATCGTTCTTGCAGATGCAATTGCAAGATACAAAAAGGCAGTGGGCTATGACGTATATTTCCAGACAGGAACAGACGAGCATGGTCAGAAGATTCAGGAAAAGGCAGAGGCAGCCGGCATTACACCGAAGGAATTCGTAGATGGTGTAGCCGGAGAAGTGAAGAGAATCTGGGATTTAATGAACACAGATTATGACAATTTTGTACGTACCACAGATGAAGACCACGAAAAATGTGTAAAGAAGATTTTTAGAAAATTGTATGACCAAGGTGATATTTACAAGAGTTCTTATGAAGGACTTTACTGTACACCATGTGAATCTTTCTGGACAGAATCACAGTTAGTAGATGGAAAATGTCCGGATTGCGGACGTGAAGTAAAGCCGGCAAAGGAAGAAGCATACTTCTTTAAAATGAGTAAATATGCAGACCGATTAATCGAGCATATCAATACACATCCGGATTTCATTCAGCCGGTATCACGTAAAAATGAGATGATGAATAACTTCTTATTACCGGGATTACAGGATCTTTGTGTATCCAGAACTTCTTTCTCATGGGGCATTCCGGTAGACTTTGACCCGAAGCATGTGGTGTATGTATGGCTTGATGCACTTACCAACTATATTACAAAAATTGGTTATGATCCGGATGGTTCAAATGAATTATTTAAAAAGGAATGGCCGGCAGACTTACATTTGATTGGCAAAGATATCGTTCGTTTCCATACCATTTACTGGCCGATTTTCTTAATGGCATTAGACCTTCCGCTGCCAAAGCAGGTATTCGGACATCCATGGCTGTTACAGGGCGGTGACAAGATGAGTAAGTCAAAAGGTAACGTAATTTACGCAGATGATATGGTAGATTTATTCGGTGTGGATGCAACACGTTATTTTGTACTTCATGAGATGCCGTTTGAAAACGATGGTATTATTACATGGGAGTTAGTAGTAGAGCGTTTCAACTCTGACCTTGCCAATATTTTAGGTAATCTTGTAAACCGTACAATCTCTATGAGCAACAAATACTTTGGCGGTGTAGTAAAGAGTACCGGTGTGACCGACAGTTTTGATGAGGATTTGAAAGCAGTTGTTACAGGTACAAAAGCAAAAGTAGAAGAAAAGATGGCAAAACTCCGTGTGGCAGATGCCATTACGGCAGTATTTGATTTATTCAGACGCTGCAACAAATACATTGACGAGACAACACCATGGGTACTTGCAAAAGAAGAAGCAAGCCATGAGCGTCTTGCAGAAGTGTTATACAATTTAACCGAATCTATTACCATTGGTGCAAGCTTACTTCACAGCTTCCTGCCGGAGACTGCAGAGCGTATTGTGGCACAGCTTAATACAGGTTTACGTGACTTTGAAGATTTAGAAAAATTCGGTTTATACGAAAGCGGTACAAAAGTTACCGAAACACCGGAAATCTTATTTGCACGTTTAGATGTGAAAGAGATTATGCCAAAGGTAGAAGCGATTCAGGCTGCCCAGAAAGCAGAATTTGAAGCTGAGCAGAAGAAACTTGCAGGTGATGATGCGGCAAACGCAGAAGAAACTGCAGCAGAAGCAGTGATTGATATCGAAGCAAAAGAAGAAATCACTTATGATGATTTCATGAAAATGCAGTTTCAGGTAGGTGAAATCATTGCTTGTGAAGCGGTACCGAAATCAAAGAAACTGCTCTGCTCACAGGTGAAAATCGGAAGTCAGATAAAGCAGATTGTTTCCGGTATCCGCAAAGATTACTCACCGGAAGAAATGGTGGGCAAAAAGGTAATGGTTTTAGTAAACTTAAAACCGGCGAAACTGGCGGGTGTCGTTTCAGAAGGTATGTTGCTTTGTGCCGAAGATGAAAATGGTGATTTAGCACTTATGGTACCTGAAAAGAAAATGCCAAGCGGTGCGGAAATCTGCTAAATATTAAGGCAAACAGATTTTATGTTATTTCAAGCTTTTTGATACTAAACATAAAATCTGTTTGCCTTTTAATGGTGGATTTAGTTGGCGACATTTGCAAATAGTGACATGATTTCTTCTGCGGCACCATTTACATTGTCGGTACGGATGACATAATCACAGAGGGTTTCATTTTTTAACTCATTTTCCATGGAAAGTAAGCGCCACTTTTTCTCGTCGTTACTTTTTTCTTTTTCTAAGATGGATTCAATCAGTTGTTCACGGCTTCTGCGACAAAAAATGATGAGTGTCGGATAGAGCCGTTTTAACGAAATCGCACCGCCGATGTCGGTTAGAATAATAATGTTTTCGTTTGTCTGTAATTGTGCCTCGATTTCCGCTTTATCCATACCATAGTTCACACCTGCATATACCGTTTTTGCGATAAAGTCAGCCTTATAAAAGTCAGTTTCAGAAATATAACGATGCCCCGTTGGATTGTTTGCAATGTGTGTTGTATAGGAGTAAATGCGTTTTGCAAACTTTTTTTCTTCCAGTGCAGCTGCAAGCTGTCCCTTATTGGAACCGGATGGCCCTACGAGTGCGATAACGGAAGGGGTGGTAGGCGTTCGAAAATCTTCTGTCAGAGAAGAACGGATTTGCTCGATTAATTGGAAAAATTCATCGAAGTTATTCACGGAAAGCATACCGGATAATGATTGGTTCCAAGGCTGCCGATACAATACCGGAAAACGGGCAACGGATTTTAAAATGTTATGAGGACCGTCGTCTAAGGTAATATCAAACTGCACTAAGGATTTGTTGGAGCCCATAATGATATTGCTTTCAGGGAAATCAGGAAATGCTTCTTTTATCTGGGCAGCACGTATTCCCATAAATTTTGGAGAAACGGCAGTGATAATATAGACATGCCCTTTTTTCATAAGTTTACGGATGAAGTCTTTGGCTTCGTCGGAGACTTTTTGGCGAAGCAGAACCCGTTCGTCGGTGTAATATCTGCTTACAATCTCAATTTTTTCATTGCCGGAGTACCCCCAGTTACGAATGTCCGAAGGTTTGGCATTTAGTCCGGGATGCTCTTCATTGGCCAATTCGCAAGCGACCGGTACAAATGGAGCCAGTACATCATCAAAATCGATTCCGTATGTTAACATATTTATCCCCCTATCATAATGAATATTGAATACCAGAAGTTGGTCCAACGAAAAATTATAACATACTGATACAAAATTTGCAAGCAAAAAACGAATACACGTTCGAAGAACAAAAAAGATGACAGTATGCGGGTTTTATGCTATAACTAACATAGTAAAAATGTAAATTGTTGTATGGCAGATAAGAAGGGATAAAAGCCCGGAGTAGGAGCATTATGGATGAACTGAAAAAAGGAATTCATCAGATAGTGACAGGAGAACCGATTAGAATTATTATTAGTAAACCGGTCGCTAAGACAAATTTGTATAAGAAGATTGTAATTGAACGAAAAAAAGAGTACTTTCAGGTTGCAAAATATACAGAAAAACAGGTTTTTCATGAGAATATAAGTCCGGAAGAATTGGAGCAGTATTTATTTGAATTGATAGAGGGAATGTATTTACAGGTAAATGCCTGGGATGCGGACAAAGAACATATTTTATTGATTTCGAAGAAAGGCAGCATGACATACAAGCAAAAACGGATGAAGAATGTCAAGGAGCAGGCAACAGATACGGCCTATGCATCACATGACCGCAAAAAGAATTACATCTTAGATGAGGGGCAGGTAATACCGCCGTTAGTGGATATGGGGGTATTTACCAAAGAAGGCAAAGTTGTAAAGTCGATGTATGATAAATTTCGTCAGATTAATCGATTTATCGAAATGATAGATGATGGTGTCAGAGATTATCAGAAAGAGGAAATACATATTATAGATTTCGGCTGCGGTAAATCGTATCTTACCTTTATAATGTACTATTATTTTACCGAAGTACGTCATATGAAAGTGCAGATGCTGGGCTTAGATTTGAAGGAAGATGTTATCAGGAAGTGTAATGAAACTGCGGTGAAATACGGTTATGATAACCTGCATTTTGAAATGGGCGATATCAACGGATTTCAAACACCGTTTAATGTAGATATGGTAGTGACGCTTCATGCGTGTGATACTGCTACGGATTTCGCCTTATATAATGCGATATGCTGGAATGCAAAAATGATTTTTTCGGTGCCGTGTTGTCAGCATGAAGTAAACAAGCAGATGCAGACAGATGACTTGTCCCTTTTGACAAGATATGGTATTGTAAAAGAGCGTTTTGCAGCATTGGCAACAGATGCGATAAGGGCAAATCTGTTGGAGACTTGCGGTTATAAAACGCAGCTTTTGGAGTTTGTAGATTTTGCGCATACTCCGAAGAATATTTTAATCCGTGCGATTCGTAAACCGGTAGTTCCGGCAGCCGTGAAGAAAAAATATCTGGGTGAGGTAGAAGCAGTCATGAAAGAATTTCATGTTACACCGACCCTGTATACACTTTTGAAGGAAAGTGATAGAATATAGAACTATGGAGTGGAGAAATAATGAGTGAAATTTTAGAGCAGTTCCCGAATCGGGAGGCATTTGACGAATATTGGAATGAAAATTATGTTCCGGTTACTTACGAAGATGTAAAAGAGGCATTTGAGGATTTTGTGACTTCTGCCGGCGGACATATTTTTCTGTCGGATTATGAGGAAGGAGGCTGTATTTCGAAGACTGATTTTAAGGAAAATCTGTCTCAGGAAGCACAGTTTACTTTTCAGGACTGTTTGACAGAAGTTTTTTATGACAAGAATCCGGAGCTTTATGAGACAGCATTTGCGATTTTCGAAGAGGCACAGATGAATGGCGGAGAGGGCGCAGATATTTGTCGTATATATGGTGAGACTTTTCGGCAGTTATACCATGAGTTTTTAGACAGACTTTTTGAGGAGAAAATATGGCAACATTAGGAATTCCGGCAAATACCATTGCGGTATTACAGAAATATAATTTTAATTTTCAGAAAAAATTTGGACAAAATTTCTTAATTGATACACATGTATTAGAGAAAATTATCGAAGAGTCTCACATTACAAAGGATGATTTCGTGTTGG
>CAYMTX010000081.1:0-10682 GCA_964393475.1 uncultured Roseburia sp.
GTCTACCCCGACATTATATGGATTTTCCTGAATAAACTTCTGCCACCATGCTTTTTTTACGTTGTTCTTTAATTCTACACCAAGATTACCATAATCCCATGTATTTGCAAGTCCACCGTAAATTTCAGAGCCCGGGTATACAAATCCTCTTGATTTTGCAAGTGCAACGATTTTCTCCATTGTCTTTTCCATAATAATTACTCCTCTATCACTTCTTATTTATAAATAATGTATGTGCACACATCTGTCGTTAGAGACGTGTTCTCTTCATCATATATTGACACTGTATCTTTGGAAGTTACAGTCACATTCTCAGTAGACACATAACAAATTGTTCCATCTACTTTTACGTCTGTATTGGCTTGGATGATTACAACTGATAACCCTTCCTCAGCAAGAATATCTGTTCTGGTCGCTGTTGCAACAACTTCTCCCTTTTCCACTTTGGAAAAACTAACATCAAAGAGATAGCCTTCACTTACTGCGGCAGCAATTGACCCCTGATACAAAGTGATTTCATTAAAGTTACTGAAATCATCTACAGACTTATATTCCATTTTAAGTTTCGCAACACCTTCTTCTACAACTAATTCCTTAAGCGTTACCGCATCTACCTCATGGGATTTGTTGTAAGTATCAATTGCTTCCTGTGCGAACGTTTTAAAATCGTCCTCGCTATAATAGGGTTTATCAAACTCTTCAATATCTATCGTCTGAACCTGCCCCTTTTTCCCGACGTAAACTAAATCTGTGTCACTGTCAACAGAACCGCACCCGGCAAAAAACATTCCCAGCATCAGCACGGTAAGCATTGCGCATCTAAATTGTTTCATATGCAACACTCCACTTTAATTAATTTTATATGGCAAATAATGCCTTATGCCATTATACCTATTTCCTTTTGGAATTTCAATAAGCATTTTTAACTATTCTTCACACTTCGATTTCTTCTAACACTTTTAAAGATTTAAAAGTATGATTCACGTATATCCGCATATACTGCGCCAGCATTTTCTGCAATTCAGCCAGCACCTGTTCTGAAACCGCAAAACTATAAAGTTTCGCGATATCCGATGCAATCACATACTGCATCGTATAAACAGTTGATTCTGTCATTTTCCACGCATCTTCCGCCACACTCCTGCATTCTTCGCAGAGAATTCCACCTTTTCTTTCCGAAAAATAATACAACTGTTCCTTTTTGCCACAGGACAAACACCCAAATACATTCGGCGCTTCACCATTTACCGCGAGAGCCTTCAATTCAAAAACAGCACGCACCAGACGATTATCATAGTGTTCACTTTCTAACGCACGAAGCGTCTGATACAAAAGCTTTAGCATCTCTTTTTCATCATTATTTTCCTGACAGTAATAATCTGCAAATTCCATAAAATAAAATCCGTAATATGCCGCCATAGGGTCATACACTAATTTTCTGAAATAATTAGTAATCATCGCCTTCGCAACCGTATATGTAGAACGACCCTCAAACAATTCAAACTCACCAAAAGAAAAGGGATTGGTTGCAGCCAAAAGCTGGCTGTTTGGCCGGCGTGCCCCTCGGGCAAAAGCTGTAATCTTCCCTCTTTCTTTGGTCAGTAACGTTATTCTTTTGTCATACTCGCCCATCGGCATGGCACTGATAACCAGTCCCGTTACTATTAGGTTTGCTCCCATCCGGCTTTACTTCCTGCTTCTCTCGTTCTTCACAAAATTTCAGATAGTCCTCCACCTTTCCGGTGGCTACAAAGTGCTTCCAGGTTTCCTCCATTGTTCCTTCCTCCTAAATCCCGGGCTATGCCGGTTGCTCTTGTACTCTTTTAAGAATAGAATTTCCAATAGAGAAAACCCTTATACTACTTTAAAATTGGAAAATGTTGCGTCTTGACAAACGCAAAAATTTAAATTTCATCTTTGTTATAACCAAAGTTCTTGATTAAATAATCACTGTCTCTCCAGTCTTTCTTTACCTTAACCCAAAGTTTTAGATTCACCTTTGCATCTAACATACGTTCAATTTCATAACGTGCATTAGAGCCGATTTTTTTCAACATCGCACCGCCTTTGCCGATAATAATACCCTTATGCGAATCACGCTCACATACAATGGTAGCATCAATATCAAAAAAGTTCTGCCCATTACGCTGCTTCATCTGATCAATATACACTGCAATGCCGTGAGGAATCTCTTCATCTAATGCATGCAATGCTTTTTCACGGATTAACTCTGCAACAATAGCACGCTCCGGCTGGTCTGTAATAGTATCTTCATCATAGAACTGCGGTCCATATGGCAGATATTTAAAAATCATATCTATAACAGCCGGCAGATTCTGGGCACGTAACGCGGAAACCGGAATAATTTCCGCAAAATCATAAACTTTACGGTAAGTATCAATGTATTCAAGTACCTTTTCCTTATCTACTGTATCTACTTTATTGATAATCAAAATAACCGGTGTAGTTACTTTTTTAAGCTGTTCAATAATATGCTGCTCACCTGCACCGATAAAATTAGACGGCTCCACCAGCCAGAGAATCACATCCACTTCCCCTAAAGTTCGTTCTGCCACATTCACCATGTATTCACCTAGTTTATTCTTCGCCTGATGAATACCCGGTGTATCCAAAAATACAATCTGACCACGCTCCATATCCGTATATACCGTCTGGATACGATTTCGGGTAGTCTGCGGTTTCTTGGATGTAATCGCTATTTTCTGCCCTATCAAATGATTCATCAAAGTTGATTTTCCTACGTTTGGGCGACCGATTAAAGTTACAAATCCTGATTTAAAATTAGTTTCCATGCTTTCCTTTCAATGTGCCTTTCACACGTTCTTCTTTTTGTATAATATTAAATTGGCAGATATCATCAAAAATGTCTACAAATTTAATAAAGGTTTTTCAGTTCCTTAAATAAATCCGCCTCTTTCTTCAGCGCAACTTCATTCCCGACTACACAGATATTTCTATCTTGTAATACCGATGCGACCAAATCTTTTAACATCCGAATGTCTGTATACGTTGCTGAAATGATCTGATTACGTTCCTCCTGCACTTCATCAAAACTCAGTTCTTGCAAATATGCTGTCATAGAACGCTCTCCTTTCGCAAACGGATTCATCGGTGTATCCATCTCACTTATCGTTCCGATGATGTACTTCGTCATTTCACGTTCATCCGCTTCAAACTGTTCAATATATGCCGGAATACCATCATAAACCTCATTTGTCTTACCAAGATTCGGATCACGATATGACACAAAATACATGTCACCATTTCTCATACAACCCGTCATACATCCGTATGCACCGCCTTTTACTCTGACACTATTCCAAAGATAGTCATATCCCAGAATCACTTTTAGAATACGCAATGCCCCATGATATTCAAATCCATGCGCGCGATAATTGCCCGCTCTTGCCACATACTGTACCTGTGATGCATCCATAAATCCTTCGTTCTTCTGTTCAAACGCAAAGTTTGCCGGTTCACCTATTCCCTTATCTGCAAACAGTTTCTCTTTGATAATCGCAATTTCCCGCTCAGCAACCGCATAGTCTTCTTTACTACAGGTCACGCTGACCATTAATCTGTCGTTTGTAAAAATCTGTTCTACCAAAGACTGCAGCTTTTCAGCAAGGTTTCCTTTTCTATCTTCAAAGTTCGCCTCTATATCCGCAACAACACGGTACAATTCAATACTGTTACGATATGCTGCTGTTTTTGAAAAATAACTCATAGCACGGGCAGATGCTACAGAATGTGCCGCACCGCTTAATGACATTTGTAATCTGGACTTCAATTCGAAGATTACTTCACGCAAACGCTTTTCATCTTTAAAATTAGAAGTCAGCATCATCTCTTCCACTAGTTTCCGTGCATCAGAAAGTTTTCCCGCCAAAGCCTTTGTACGAACTTCAAGCATCACTTTCACTTTGTCTTGCTCATGAACACTTGGATATAAGCCCAACGTGCTGCTAACGCCGCCTGTATGGAAATTCACTTCATTTGCAAAATCGGCGTAACTGTAAGATGCGGTATCTACATAGCCTAACATTGTCTTTAAAATACCAATATAAGGAATATCCTCTTCCGGAATATCCTGTATATTAAATAGCAGTGTCAGATAAATAATACCATTTGAAAAAATATCATGATGCATCACCACCGTGTCACCAATCTGACATTTTTTATTAGCATATGGCAGTGCTTCCTTTTTCATATCTTCACGGGCAAGCATTGGAATTTTATCCATATCCTCTTTAGAAGAAGGCTCTTCCTGATATATTTCCAAACGTTTTGTAGCCTCAACCAAGCCCTGAATTTCCTCTGCACTTAAGCTTTCTTTATATGCTTTCAATTTTTCTTCTAACGCAGCTTCAACTTTGGCATTCAAACCTTTTTCCGGTTCTATAATCACCACTGACGCATGCTTATTATCCAAGAAATATTCCTGAATCAAATCTTCAAAATAGTTACTCTCCACCTGCTCTTTCAAATACGCATAAACCGCATTTGCTTCCAGATGTAAAAAAACCTTATTATCATCATAAAGCCAACTTTCCAAACATTGAATGCCGTATAAAAGCCCCTTTGGAGAAGAACCATAGTCTGCTTCACGATAGCGGAACTCCGCACTGTTAATACCTGCTAAAAGAGATTTTTTATTCAGCCCTTCTTTTACAAGTTTCTCTAACGACTCTCGAATAATCTGTAAGAAACGTTCTTTATCTGATGTATTGGCATTTTTAGCAATAATACTAAAAGTAGGTTGCTTAATGCTGCTGTCATAACCACCACTAATTTCGCTTCCGATTCCCGCATCTGTAAGTGCCTTTTTAATCGGTGCCCCCGGTGCCGCCACCAATGCATAATCTAAAATATCAAATGCCTGATACAATTTTGCATCCAGCGTATCTCCCAACACCAGATTGTAAGATAAATAGGTATTATTTTCTTCTGATTCACCGGAAGAAATCGAATATTTTTTACAAACTTCTACCGGTTTCTCAAATGCTGCTTGTGTTCTAATCTCTGAATCCACTTCTACCATATCATAATGACTTAAATAAGCTTCATCCAACCACTGCAGTTTCTCTACTACATTTACATCACCATACAAGTAAATATAAGAGTTGCTTGGGTGATAATATCTGCGATGAAAGTTCAGATATGCTTCATATGTCAAATCCGGGATACATTCCGGGTCACCACCGGATTCATTTGCATAACATGTATCCGGGAACAAGGAATTTAAAATCTGACGACTTAAGACATCATCTGCCGAAGAAAATGCTCCTTTCATCTCATTATATACAACACCATTAATCGTCAGCGGACTATCTGCGTCCTCTAATTCATAATGCCAACCTTCCTGTTTGAATATTTCCTCATATTTGTAAATATTCGGATGGAATACTGCATCCATATAAACGCCCATCAAATTCTGAAAGTCCTTATCATTACAGCTCGCAATCGGATAAATAGTCTTATCCGGAAAAGTCATAGCATTCAAAAAAGTATTCAAAGACCCCTTCGCCAATTCAATAAACGGGTCCTTCACCGGATATTTTTCTGAACCACACAACACAGTATGTTCAATAATATGAGGCACACCTGTAGAATCATCCGTCGGTGTACGGAATCCTATAAAAAACACCTTATTATCATCATCATTACTAATAACCGCAATTCTTGCACCGCTTTTTTTATGACGAAACACAAGCCCTTCGGAATTCAAATCCCCTAAAGACTTCTGCTCTACTAACTCATACTCTTTTAACTCCACTAAATCCATCCTAATCTCCATTCCGCAGACGTAAAACGCCAGACATTTTCTATTATTAAAATATCATTTGCAAGATACACATACTCCATACCATTCTAACATCATTGAATTTAAAATTCTATCCTTAAATTCATTTATTCTCATTGATTCTGTAAATCAAAAAAAGACGCTCACATATGTGAACGTCTTTCGGTTCGTCTTCGTAATTCAATCTATTGTCAATGACTATGCAAGACGTGAAACGTTAGCTGCCTGAGGGCCTTTGTCGCCGTCAATCACTTCAAATTCAACTTTCTCGCCGTCTTTTAACTCTTTGAATCCTTCCATGTTTAAAGCTGAGAAATGAACGAATACGTCATTGCCTGCTTCATCAGAAATAAATCCGTAACCTTTTTTGGCATTAAACCACTTTACAGTTCCCTGCTGCATAACTAAAATCCTCCTAGTTCCGTGTAAGGCTGTGCCTTACAAAAAATACTCTCATGCATTCGCATGGTGTGTACTTTTCTTTTTAGTACACTACAAGTCTAAAAATATCACAACCGGTTCTTTTTGTCAACATTTTTTATAAAAAGAATCATCTGATTATTATTTTTATTGTTTAATCTGCACATCAATCTGCTGATACGGAATGGAAATTCCATTTTCATCCATCGCATATTTGATATTTTCAGTCAAATGCCACTTAACATTCCAGTAATCTGCTGCGTTTACCCACAAACGTACACCGATATCTACCGAAGAGGCTCCCAGATTGCTTACAAATACAAGTGGATTTTCCTCCGGAATTCTTCCTTCCTCATCCAGTGCAAGATTATACATAATATTCTTTGCTTTTTTAATATCTGCATCATACGAAATGCCTACTATAATATCTACTCTTCGGCGATCCATATGTGATACATTTACAAGTGTATTGTTAGAAAGAATACCATTCGGCACCACTACCACCTTATTATCACCTGTTTTTAATTTTGTGTAGAATAATGATATTTCATACACGGTTCCTTCACTATCGCCCTGAATAATATAATCGCCTACTTTAAAAGGCTTTAAAATTAAAATCAGAACACCACCTGCAAAATTAGAAAGACTGCCTTGTAGTGCAAGACCAATCGCAACGCCGGCAGAACCAAGTACTGCTACCACCGAAGTCGTTGCCACACCAAACAGGCTTAATATCGTCATAACCAATATGATATAAAGGCCGTACTTCACTATCGCCCCCAAAAACTGCTTCACACCGGTATCTACCCCATGATGTTCCATTGCCTTTTGTGTAATCTTCACTACCCATTTAATTACTTTTGTCGCAACAGCATAAACTATAATGGCAAGAACCACCTGCAAAGCGAAACCAATTAAATTCGGCACAAGTCCTTCTAAATAAGTCCGCAGAATTCCCGGATTCTCTACTACTTTTTCAATAGTCTCTGCTACAATCTCTTCTTCCGTATTAAATTCCATAATACTTGTTGCCAGTAATAACATTTTTTTCATTTCAAACTAGTCTCCTCTTGCTAATTACTGTTCTATCTCATGGATAAACAGACCGCTTCGCAGCTTAGGTTCAAACCAAGTAGACTTTGGCGGCATCAGCAATCCCGCATCTGCCACATTATATAATTCCTGGATGGAAGTCGGATACATAGCAAATGCGACTACACAATCCTCATTACAACGGCGCACCAGTTCGTCTAAGCCTCGAATACCGCCCACAAAATCAATTCTCGCGTTAACCTTCGGATCATCAATACCAAGTACCGGTTCTAAGAGCATATCCTGTAATAATGATACATCCAATGACTTCACCGGGTCAGCCACACCATTCTCATCTCTTGGAATATCTTCCTCACGTATTGTACAAGCATACCAGCGGTCTTCTATATACATGGTAAAGTTCCCCTTCTTTGTAGGGTGCTTATCCTCTCTTTCTGTAATATCTTCCACATCAAAACGTTTTGCAACTTCTTCATAAAATGCCTGTACAGAATATCCGTTTAAATCCTTTAACACACGGTTATAGTCCATAATATAAAGTTCCTCACCCGGAAAAAGAACGGATAAAAAATAATTAAATTCTTCTTCCCCTGTATAATCCGGATACTTCGCACGCCTGCGTTCGCCCACTTTTACAGCAGATGCACAACGATGATGCCCATCTGCTATGTATATCTCATTAATGCTTGCAAATGCATTCTCTATCACTGCAATCTGAGTTTCATCCGAAATTACAAAAACTCGATGACGAATGCCATCGTCAGACACAAAATCATACTCCGCTTCACTCTCTTTTACCTGACGAATCACTTCATTAATATCTGCATTTGCCCGATATGTCAAAAAGATTGGTCCTGTCTGCGCACTACAAGTATCTACATGTTGAATCCGGTCTAATTCTTTCTCAGCACGGGTATTCTCATGTTTTTTGATAACATTATTCTTATAATCATCGATTGCCGCACACGCTACAATACCGGTCTGTACTCTTCCGCTCATAGTCAGTTCGTAAATATAATAACAGCTCTTCTCCTCACGGATAAAATCTCTGTTTTCTACACGTTCCCACAGCAATTCACGTGCCTTATTATAAACTTTCTCATCATAGACACTTACCTCATCCGAAAAGTTTGTCTCTGCCCTGTCAATTGCTAAAAAGGATTCCGGCTGTACTTCTACTACCTTTTTTGCTTCTTCTCTGTTATAAACATCATAAGGGAGGGCAGCTATTTGCTCCGCCTTCCCTCTATTTGGTCTGATGCTTATAAATGGTTTTATTACCGCCATTTATCTTACCTCTGTCAATATATTCTTGGTTTTATATACCTGACTCTATTTTACCTTATGTACACGTAAAACGCCACTTGTTTTTGTTAGTTTTTCTACCACTTCATCTGTGAGCGGTGAATCCACGTCCAACAATGCGTATGCATAATCACCTTTTGAAGTATTTGCCATTCCGGCAATGTTGATACCGGCATCACTTAAAATAGTTGTACACTGACTAATCATACCGGATACATTTCTATGCAAAATTCCTATCCTGCCGGCAGTTATACAACCACCCATGCTGCAGTCCGGAAAGTTTACGGAATGAACAATATTACCATTTTCCATATAATCCCTAATTTCACGTACCGCCATAATAGCACAGTTATCCTCTGATTCTGCAGTCGAAGCTCCAAGGTGCGGCGTAATAATACAACCATACTTTCCAACAACCGTAGGATTGGCAAAGTCAGATACATAGCGGGCAATTCTATGCTCCTCCAATGCTTTTACCATAGCCTCTTCATCTACTAAAACATCTCTTGCAAAGTTTAATACAACTGCTGTCGGCTTCATCATTGCGATTGCTTTTTCACCAATCATTTTCTTAGTCGTTTCCATTGCTGGTACATGAAGGGTAATATAGTCACATTCACGATAAATATCTTCGACATTAGTAATGTGCTTCACATTATGTGACAAACTCCATGCAGCATTTACTGAGATATATGGGTCATAACCATATACTTCCATACCAAGATGGGTAGCTGCATTTGCTACCAATGCACCTATGGCACCTAACCCAATAACCCCCAGTTTTTTACCGGCAATTTCTGTTCCGGCAAAGTTTTTCTTCTCTTTTTCTGCTGTTTTGGCGATATTTACATCATCTTTATTATTCACACACCACTCAATACCGCCTACAATATCTCTGGCTGCATAAAGCATCGCTGCCAGAACCATTTCTTTTACACCGTTAGCATTAGCCCCCGGCGTATTGAACACAACAATACCTTTTTCTGCACATTTCTCCAACGGAATATTATTAACGCCTGCGCCCGCTCTTGCAACTGCAGCTAACTTCTCCGGCAATTCCATCTCATGCATAGATGCACTACGAACCAATATCGCATCTGCGTTATTCACATCCTCTGTCTTCTCGTAATACTTTCCAAATAAATCCAACCCTACATCAGCAATTGGATTTAAACAATGATACTGAAACATGACATTCCCTCCGCATTAACCATTTTCTTCTTCAAAGTTCTTCATAAATGCCACTAGCTTCTCAACACCCTCTTTTGGCATTGCATTGTAAATAGATGCACGCATACCACCAACACTTCTGTGCCCTTTCAGATTCACAAATCCTGCTTCTGCCGCTTCTTTTACAAACTTCGCATCCAATTCTTCATTTCCGGTCACAAACGGTACATTCATTAAGGAGCGGTCTTTCTTTTCTACTGTTCCTTTAAAAAGCTTGCTTTCATCTAAGAAATCATAAAGAATTTTGGCTTTCTCTTCGTTATGCTTCTTCATAACTTCCAATCCACCCATTTTCTTTAACCATTTAAATACTTTTCCACAAATATAAATACCATATGCCGGCGGAGTATTATATAACGAATCGTTATCAGCATGAATTTTATATTTTAACATAGTCGGTGTGCCCGGCAACGTATCTTCGGTAATCAAATCCTCACGTATAATCACAATTACTACGCCTGCCGGTCCGATATTTTTCTGAACACCACCATAAATAATACCGTACTTGCTTACATCTACCGGTTCTGACAAAAAACAGGAGGATACGTCAGCTACCAATGTATGCCCTTTTGTATTTGGCAATTCCCAGAATTTCGTTCCATAAATCGTGTTATTCTCACAAATATAAACATAGTCCAAATCATCTGCGATTTCAAGATTTGAACAGTCCGGAATATACGAGAAAGTCTTATCTTCCGATGATGCAAGCTTTACAGCTTCGCCATAAAGCATAGCTTCCTGATATGCTTTCTTCGCCCACTGCCCCGTTACAATAAAACCTGCTTTTTTATTCTTCATTAGGTTCATTGGAATCATGGCAAACTGCTGAGAAGCACCACCCTGCAAAAAC
>CAYMTX010000082.1:0-10584 GCA_964393475.1 uncultured Roseburia sp.
TATATTTCCAAGGTGGATTAACTTGGTACCATGCAAAATTGGGAATTCTTATGGCTTTACAAAAACTTAAGGAACGAAATCTTGTTAATATGGACCAATTATGCTAAAATAAAATATAATATGTGTTAGATTAATGATAGGTCTCCGGGGAGAGTGAATGGAGATGAGTATGAATCAACACTTAACAGTTAAAGAATTACCGGATTCTGAGAAACCATATGAAAAGTTTTTGATGCACGGACCGGAAAGCTTAAGTGATGCAGAATTGCTGGCAGTTATTATCAAATCGGGCACGAATGGTTTAAAATCTGTGGAGGTTGCACAGAATTTTCTTAACCGGAGTAACCGTAACCTATTAAATCTTTTTGATGTATCGTATGAGGAAATGATTCATATGAAGGGGATTGGTAAGGTGAAAGCGATTCAATTGAAATGTATTGCGGAATTGTCAAATCGCATTACAACTACGCGTTATGCACAACGTATAACTATGCAGAATGCAGAGTCCATTGCCATGTATTTTATGGAGAAATTACGGCATGAGATGCAGGAAGTATTGGTTGTATGTATGTTTGACAGTAAATGCCGGCTCATAGGAGAAGAGATTGTATCCAAAGGTACAGTGAACAGTTCTATTGTTCCACCACGTGAGATTTTTCTTTTAGCATTACAAAAGCGGGCGGTACACATCGTTATACTTCACAATCATCCCAGCGGTGTGTCATTACCATCCAGAGAGGATGACGAGGTGACAAGAAGAATTTCAGAATGCGGGCAAATGATAGGAATTCCCCTGTCGGATCATATTATTATTGGCGACCAGAACTATTACAGTTATCGGGAATCCGGATTACTTTAGAAATTAGGGAGAAAGACATGAATAACAACGTTTACGGAATCGACCTCGGTACTTGCAATATGAAAGTATACTGCAAGGCCACCAATAAAATACTAAATGAAAAGAATACGGTTGCATTGATTAACAAGAACCAGATTTATGCATACGGTAACGCTGCATATGCAATGTATGAGAAGGCGCCTGAAACTATTAACGTTGTCTTCCCGGTAAGCTGCGGTGTCATATCGGAACTTAATATATTGCAGGAAGTTTTGCAGGAATTTTTAGAAAAAAATGCAAAAGGTAAAATGCGTGGTTCAGAGTTCATTGTTGCAGTACCGACTGATATTACTGATGTAGAAAAACGTGCATTTTTTGAAATTTTCTTTAAAAGTAAATTAAAACCAAAGACAGTATTGTTATGTGAGAAGCCTATTGCAGATGCAGTCGGTCTTGGTTTGGATGTCAATGAGCCTACCGGTATCATGGTAGTAGACCTTGGTGCAGATACGACAGAGATTTCTGTTATTTCATTAGGTGGTCTTGTACTTAGTGAATTGCTTCATTTTGGAGGCAACCGTATTGATGAGTCTATTATTACTTTCGTAAAACGTAAATATAATCTTGTTATCGGACAGAAAACAGCTCAGTCATTGAAGGAGAAGTTAGGTTCGGGTGTTCCGGGCAACAAAGATACCATGGTGATTGTTGGTCGGGATGTGGTAAGCGGTCTTCCAATCGAAATGGAGATGACAGGTGAAGTTGTATACGAGGCTATCAAAGACAACTTAAATACTATTTGTAATGCGATAAAAATGATTCTTGAGAAGACTCCGCCTGAGTTGGCAAAGGATATCATACATTCAGGTATTTATATTACGGGCGGTGGCTCACAGATACATGATTTGGATGTACTTTTCAAAGAAATTACAGGTATCAAAATCAATACTTGTGAAGAACCGGAGGAATGTGTAGTACGTGGTCTGGTGAAGATTGTATCTGATAATAAGCTGAAGCATCTTGCATTCAGCATGAAAAATAGGATTTTAAAATAAAAATAGAGGACATCTATGAGAAAACGTAAAACCAAGATGATTCTTTCATCAAAGTACCTGTTACTGATTTTGACGGGTGTTTGTATATCAGCAATGTTACTGAGTTTTACTTTTAATATATCCGGCGGACCGTTAAATACGGTAGCCGGTTATGTTTTTATACCAATGCAAAATGGAATTAACCGGATTGGCGGCTGGCTTTCCAGACAGGCAGACAATCTGGAGAACCTTAGTGTTGTAATGGCTGAGAATGACGAATTAAAAAAACAGGTGGAAGAACTTACAGCAGAATTGAATACCGTTAAACTGGAACGTTATGAACTTGAGAATCTGCGGGAATTATATGATTTAGATCAGAAATATCCAAGTTATGATAAGATTGCTGCGAATGTAATCGGAAAAGGTGCAGGCAACTGGTTTAATATATTTACTATTGATAAAGGGACGAATGACGGTATCGAAGTAGATATGAACGTTATGGCAGGCAGTGGCCTCGTTGGAATCGTTACTGATGTAGGACCGAATTATGCTAAAGTAAAGACGATAATTAGTGATACCAGTAGTGTCAGTGGTATGGTTTTGACCACATCTGACAATATTATTGTAAACGGAAGTTTACAGAAGATGACTGAGAGCATGACCATTGAATTTAGTGGTTTAAATGATCGTGATAACGAAGTGAATGTGGGAGACCCTGTTGTTACATCTTATGTGTCTTATGATTATCAGCAGGGCATCTTGATTGGATATATCAAAGAGATTAGCACAGATGCTAACAATTTGACACGTTCCGGTACAATTACACCGGCGGTAGATTTTGAGCATATCGAGGAAGTATTAGTAATTCTGAACAAGAAACAAATAACTGAGGAATGAGCATTCTGATATGAAAAGAAAAGTAACGGTAGCAATCATAATTATTGTGTGTTATTTGTTGCAGAGTACACTTTTCCAGACGTTGTCTTTTGCGACCATATCACCGAATTTGATGATTGTAGTAGCATCGTCATTCGGATTTATGAGAGGTCAAAAAGAAGGAACATGGATAGGATTATTCTGTGGTCTTTGTATGGATATTTTTTCCGGCAGTACACTAGGTTTTTATGCATTGCTTTATATGTATATTGGATTTTTAAATGGGTATTTTCGTAAACTATTTTACCCGGAAGATATTAAACTTCCTATGCTTTTGATAGGTGGAAGTGATTTGGGATATAATTTGATGGTGTATTTCTTTCTGTTTTTATTTAGAAACAGATATGATTTTGGATATTATTTTATGAATATCATTGTGCCGGAACTTGTATATACGATGCTTGTAACTATCGTATTATATATCATTTTGTTAAAAATCAATCAGCGTTTAGAACGGATTGAAAAGAGGAGTGCAAAGAAGTTTGTCTGAAAGTATTAAGGAATTTTTTCAAACATTAAAAAAATCGCGTCTCTGGGTATTTGCGCTTGTATTAACAATCATTTATGGTATTTTATTGTCGCGAATGTTTCATCTGCAAGTTATTTCAGGTGAACAATACCAGAATGAGTATACCTATAGCATTGTAAAAGAGCGTACCTTAAATAGTTCCAGAGGTAATATATATGATAGAAACGGTAAGTTATTAGCATATAATGAACTGGCTTATACTATTACCATCGAAGATAATGGTTCTTATGATTCTACTAAGGATAAAAATAAGCAGTTGAATGCGATGATTGCCGAAATTATCACAGAAATTGAGAAAAATGGTGATCAAATCACTAATAATTTTAAAATCAGTTATAACGAAGAAGACGGAACTTATTCTTATAATGTCAGTGGAACCTCATTAAAACGATTCCTTGCCGACGTATATGGACATACTTCGACTTCTAAGCTGGGGTACAATGAGACCCTAGGCTATGATGAAGCGAATGCTACACCGGAACAGGTTCTGGATTTTTTGAAGCATGGAAGCAAGAGAGTAACAAAATTTGAGGTGAGTGATGAATACGATCCGGAATTAGCCTATAAAATTGTTGTTATCCGATATGCAATGTCAGAAAAAGCATATCAGAAGTATATTACGACTACAATCGCAACGGAGATTTCGGATGAATCTGTTGCTTATATCAGTGAAAATGCATACCGTTTACAGGGTGTAGAGATTATGGAGGATACTATCCGCAGATATAATAGCAGTGAATATTTTGCTGCAATTATTGGATATACAGGTAAAATTTCTTCCGAAGAATATGAACGTCTCTCAGCGGAAAGTGACGAATATACCTTGAATGATGTTGTCGGTAAAGCAGGTATTGAACAGGTTATGGATACCTATTTGCAAGGCAGTAAGGGATATGAAAAGCTTTATGTAGACTATCTGGGTAAGACAATCGAGATTATCGAGCGTGAAGAACCGAAAGCCGGAAACGATGTATATTTATCCATTGATGCAGATTTGACGATAGCTGCGTATGATTTATTAGAGCAGGAAATAGCAGGTATTGTATATTCGAATATCGAGAATTACCGTTCTGATATTCCGATTCCGATTACCGATGTGTATTTTGCATTAATTAATAATAATGTAATTGATATTACACAGTTTGCTGATGAAGATGCCGGTACTTATGAAAAAGCAGTGTATTCAGCGTTTTTAACTCGTCAGAAAGAAGTAATGAGCCAGATGGAGAACGAATTGTTAGGAAGCAGAAGTACTAAGTTTGGCAACATGAATGACGAGGCGCAGGATTATATCACATATATTATCAATTACTTAAAATCATCAGGCATTTTAGATACAAAACTGATTGATAAAACAGATACTGTCTATAAGGAATGGCAGGCAGGTAACAGCAGTGTCCAGACTTATTTGAATCAGGCAATTGCAAAGGGATGGATTGATATTACAGAGTTTGTAATTGATAATAAATATTCGGATTCATCTGAGATTTATGAAGCGTTGTGTGAAGACATTTTTGCAGATATAAAAGAAAGCAAAGAATTTTCTAAAATAATCTATCAATACATGGTAGATAGAGGTCGGATTAATGGGAAACAGTTATGTCTTGTACTATTTGAACAGGATGTTCTTCCATATGATGATGAAGAGATTGCCAAATTAGAAAGCGGACGAATTTCAGCAATGAATTTCATAAAAGAAAAGATTAAAACACTTGAAATTACTCCGGCACAGTTAGCATTGGACCCATGTACGGGGTCTTGTGTAATTACTGATGTGAATAATGGTGAAATCTTGGCAGTAGTAAGTTATCCGGGATATGATAATAACCGACTTGCAAATACAATAGATGCAGCTTATTATGCATCATTGCAGGAAGATTTAACAAATCCGTTTTATAATAAAGCAACGCAGGAACGTACTGCACCGGGTTCTACTTTTAAGATTGTCACAGCAACGGCAGGTTTAAGCGAAGGTGTGATTAGTCTAAGTACAGAGATATATGACAAGGGACCATATGAAAATATCAGTAATAAGCCAAAGTGCTGGATATATCCGTCTAGTCATGGAAGTATTAATGTAACTGAGGCTATCAGAGATTCATGTAACTATTTTTTTTATGAAGTAGGATATCGTTTGAGTACCAATAACTATCTGACGAAGTATAGTGATAGCCTGGGTATCAATAAGATTTCGGAATATGCAGGATTATTTGGATTGGACGAAACCAGTGGAGTAGAGATTACAGAAAACAAACCGCAGCTGGCGGACGAATATCCGGTTATGGCAGCTATCGGACAGAGTAATCATAACTTTACTACCGTACAGCTTGCACGTTATGTAACAGCAATTGCAAATAGTGGCACTGTTTATAATCATACTATTTTGAAACAGGTATGTGATACAGACGGTAATGTGATAGAATCTTATGAACCTACTGTTCGTAATACAATTGATGTATTAGATATAAGTGAATGGAATGCGATTCATTCAGGTATGAGAATGGTAGCACAGAAATCTGCTCATTTTAAGGATTTTGCAATAAGTGTGGCAGGTAAAACAGGTACGGCACAGCAGGATTTACGTCGTGCGAACCATGCTGTTTTTATTGGTTTTGCACCATATGAGAATCCGGAGATTTCCATTGCAACCCGTATTGCATTTGGTTATACCTCAAGTAACGCGGCACATTATGCAAAAAATGTATTGTCTTATTATTTTGAAGTAGAGGATACCAAAGAATTACTTGATGGACAGGCAGTATCTATTGACGGTTCAAGTAATGCAGTTACAGACTAATAGAAGATAGTAGCAGCGATTTACG
This sequence comes from uncultured Roseburia sp., assembly GCA_964393475.1. GTDB lineage: Bacteria > Bacillota > Clostridia > Lachnospirales > Lachnospiraceae > Roseburia. The sequence goes on from CAYMTX010000082.1 coordinate 6,160, forward strand.
CTATTATAATATAATTGTAGGAGGTCTTCCCGCATGGGTGAAGTCATTACGTTCACTTCAGGAAAAGGCGGCGTTGGCAAGACAACAACCACTGCAAACGTCGGAGTTGGACTTTCACAGTTAGATAAAAAGGTTGTGTTAATTGATACGGATATTGGTTTACGCAATCTCGATGTAGTGATGGGATTAGAGAATAGGATTATGTATAATCTGGTGGATGTTTTATGTGGCAGATGCCGTATTAAACAGGCGCTCATTAGAGATAAGCGTTTTCCAAATCTCTATATCATACCATCTGCCTGCATCAAAGAGCACACCAGATTAAGTAAAGCACAAATGATACATCTCATTGAAGAGTTAAGGTCAGAATTTGACTATATATTAGTTGATTCTCCGGCCGGTATTGATGAGGGCTTTGAATTAGCAGTTGCAGGGGCTGATCATGTTGTTGTGGTTACGACACCACAAGTGGCAGCCGTGCATGATGCGGATTGTGTTTTACGTATTGTGAAAAAAAATCCGGCTTTACGTTGTTCTCTTCTTATTAATGCATACCATGAGCAGATGGCGAAAGATGGTAATATGTTACGCATTGAAGATGTGACGAGATTATTGGAAACAGATTTGCTGGGTGTGGTATACGAAGATGCAGAAATAATTATTTCACAGAATCAAGGCGAGCCTGTCTATGGGCGCAAAAGCAAAGCAGAGTCTTGTTTTGCAAATATCTGTGCCCGAATAAACGGAGAGAATATCCCGATTTTGGAAGATAAGAAAAAGAGAAACCACTTAAGATTCTTTTTTGATATTAAAATGCCAAGCAGGAGGGAAGCGTAATGAGAAAAGACTCCTCCGGAACAATCGCATTTGAACGATTGAAATGTATGCTTGCAGATGAAAAAATCATGATTGATGAGGATACGATGGCAGCTATTCGCAGAGATGTCGGTAATATTGTTTTGAAATATATAGACGTTGAACCGGATAATGTAGATATTAAAATTATTTTGAAAGAGTACAAAAAGAAAATACCATGTTGAAACAGTATAAACTAAGAAATTATAAGTTCATATTAGTTATTTGGGTAATCACATTAAATACAATTGGATTATTTCTGGTAGGCAGTGCGCGTCCGAGCTTGCAGAGCAAGCAAATGTTAGGTATGGCAGCCGGAATTTTGTTGATGGTATTTGTTTCCCTGGTTGATTATCGGTTTATTTTAAAGTTTTCCTGGCTTATTTATGTTTTTATGACAGGCTTGCTTTTGTCGGTAATTTTTCTTGGAGATGATGCCGGCGGTGCGCAGCGCTGGATTGATTTGGGCTTCATGCGTTTCCAACCTTCAGAGTTGGCAAAAATTTTAGTGATTTTATTCTTCGCTTACTTTTTTATGAAGTACGAGGAGAAAATAAATACGGTAAAAACGCTTGTTTTAGCATTTGCGTTGGCAGGGGTTCCGTTGTTGCTAATTGTTTTACAACCGGATTTATCTACTACGATTACGACTGCACTGATTTTCGTCTCCATGTTGTTTGTAGCAGGCTTAAGTTATAAAATTGTAGGAACGGTATTAGCGATAGCAGTACCGGCAGTTATTGCTTTTTTTGTTATGCTGACACAGGAATCAATCGATATTCCTTTTTTAAGAGGATTTCAGTTGCGCCGTATTCTTGCATGGTTATATCCTGAACGTTATCCGGATATAGCATACCAACAGCAGAATTCCATCATGGCAATCGGTACAGGGCAGTTATGGGGGAAAGGATTAAATAATACAGAAGCAACTTCAGTAAAAAATGGTAACTTTATTTTAGAACCACAGACAGATTTTATTTTTGCAGTTGCAGGAGAAGAACTTGGATTTATGGGTACTGCAGCAATCATTCTCCTCTTGCTTTTCATCGTAATTGAGTGTATATTTATTGCTAGGAAGGCAAAAGATACCGCGGGTAAATTAATCTGCTGCGGGTTCGCAGCACTGGTTGGTTTTCAGAGCGCTATAAATATATCTGTAGCGAGCGGATTATTACCAAATACAGGACTTCCACTTCCATTTGTCAGCTATGGTTTAACGTCCTTATGGTCGCTGTACATAGGAGTCGGATTAGTTTTAAACGTCGGCCTACAGTCTAGAAAACACTAAATGGAGGGTAATTACGAATGAATATCGGACTTATCGCACATGATTCAAAAAAGAAATTAATGCAGAACTTTTGTATTGCATACCGTAGCATTTTAGCTAAGAATGATTTGTATGCAACAGGAACAACCGGTCGTTTGATTGAAGAAGTAACCAATTTGAACGTTCATAAGTATTTAGCGGGACATCTTGGTGGTGCACAGCAGCTTGGTGCGCAGATTGAGCATAATGAGATTGACCTTGTTATTTTCTTAAGAGAGCCTCTTACACCAAAGTCACATGAACCGGATGTCAATAATGTGGTTCGTTTGTGCGATACACATAATATTCCGTTAGCAACAAACCTTGCAACAGCAGAACTTCTGATTAAATCTTTAGACAGAGGAGATTTAGAGTGGCGTGAAATGTATAAATAAGATGAGGAGTTTGCTATGCCTTTTTGCCATAGCAACTCTTTTTATATGCGGATGTGGTAGCAAAAAGGTAGTAAGCTACGAGAATCCTTACAATGTATATGAGACTTCCGTATCTTATGGAATTGCAAATAACAGTAGTAGTTCGGATAGTCGTTTTTTTTCAAAAAATCTATGTGTGGCAGATGATTTTAATTTTGGTGTTGAAGAGGTGCATTCCGGCGTAGCAGGGGCTGCGGCTTCCTTTAATTTGGCTACGGGAGAAGTTACATATGCCCAAAATATGTACAATAAGATGTATCCTGCCAGCACTACTAAAATTATGACATGCTATTTAGCGTTAAAATATGGTGATTTAGACGAATATGTAACGGTAAGTGCGAATGCGGCAAAACAACCATCAGATGCCTCTGTATGTAAAATAAAAACAGGTGATGTATTGACTTTGCGAGATTTATTATATGGTTTAATGCTGGCAAGCGGTAATGATGCGGCAATCGCAATTGCAGAACATATTTCCGGAGATGTAGATTCTTTCGTGGAATTAATGAATGAAGAAGCATTGACGATGGGAGCAACTTGTACGCAGTATAAGAATCCACACGGTATGCCGGCAGAGGGACATTATACTTCGGCATATGATTTATATCTTATTTTCTCTAATGCAATTCAGAATGAAGAATTTGTGGAGATTATCAGTGCTAAAAAATATAAAGCCGTGATTACAGAAAGTGACGGTGATTTGAGAGAAAGTGAGTGGGAGAACTCGAATCGTTATTTGAATGGCAAGTATGATATCCCGGAGGAAATAACAATCGTAGGTGGTAAAACAGGCACGACACAAGAGGCAGGTTATTGTTTAGTATTACTTTCCTATAACTTGGCATCTGAGCCAATAGTATCTGTAGTTTTGAAGTCAGGTGGACCTTCTGATTTATATCTGTTAACTAGTGAAATTTTAAGACAATTTAATAATTAGTAGTTGTTTTTTATGTGCATATATACTATAATTGTTATTACATAATCAACTGTTTTTATTAATTCATAACAACAGAAATTTCCATAGAGAAATATTTGTTGTATGTAATACATAAAACAGAGAATACTAGGAGGAAGTGGCTATGATCGAAATTATTTGTGGTGAAAAAGGAAAGGGCAAGACAAAAGATCTTCTTGCAAAAGTAAATGGTGCAGTTGCTACAGCATCTGGTAACATCGTTTACTTAGATAAGAGTCAGAAACATATGTATGAATTAAACAATAAAGTTCGTTTAATTAACGTTGCAGATTATCCTATTGAAACATGTGAGGAATTCCTTGGTTTCTTATGTGGAATCGTTTCACAAGATCATGATTTGGAAGAAATGTATTTAGATAGCTTTTTAACAATTGCCAGTGTACATAATGATGATATTATGTGTCATGCAATCGAAAAACTTGATGTTATTAGCGAGAAATATAACGTTAAATTTGTATTAAGCATTTCTAAGAATGAAGTAGATTTACCTGAGTGTGCAAAAGCGAAAGTAGTCGTTTCCTTATAAGATAATAAGAATAATAAAACTGTCAGTATTATGTTTTTCAAACATAGCCTGACAGTTTTTTTATGTCGATTTGTACATATTGCCTATATTTTTTACATATCACTACCAGAGCCAATACGGCCAAAAAAAGTAAAAGAATATAAGGCACTGATGCCTACGAGGGCATAAATAATTCTGGAAAGCCAGGTCATTTCGCCAAAGATGAAAGCAACTAAATCAAAATGAAAGAAGCCAATCAGTCCCCAGTTGATTCCACCGATAATTAATAATGACAAAAGTGTATAGTCTAACCAATTTGTTTTCATAATAAAACCTCCTTTTTGATAGT
>CAYMTX010000083.1:0-10556 GCA_964393475.1 uncultured Roseburia sp.
ATATTATCTTGAAGATGAAGCACGTTTCAAATTGGGTTATTGAATTTGAAACGTGCTATTATTATATCAAACGAATTTCCTATTGACCGTATTCTACGTAAGTAATACAATAAAGACTGTTGTTTGCGACTTATGTAGAAAAGAGGAAATAGTTATGATGAAAGTTTTTATTTGTCCGGAATGTGGCTGGATGCGTGTTGTTTCAAGAAGAAAACAGGTGGAATGTTATAAATGCGGACAGTGGCAGATGACTTTGTCGAAAATAGATTTTTTGCAATATACAGAGATGACAGAGCAGGAAAGAAAGGATTATGCGCAAGGATGGCTCTATATTCATAATCGGAGAAAGAACCGGGTAAGTGCAAAATAGGGAGCTGCGAAAACCTTAAATAGTCAGTCTCCAATCTTTTTAAGAAAAACAAGTTGTACTTTGGCACATTTTGGTGTATGATAGATTGTGATACTGAATTGATTTCGAAAGGAATCGAGAGAAAATCGTATTAGGAGACAGGCAAATGAGTAGCGAACAAAAAAAGAAGAACAAACAGAGAAATAAGATTATTCTTATTGTAGTGGAGTTGATTGTACTTGTAGTGCTTGCAGTAGCATTATATGGTATATCAAAGTTGAACAAAATCCAGAGAGACGATACTTTTGTTCCGGACGAAGTGGAAGTGAACGAAGATATTCAGTCAGAGACGCTTGAAGCAATGGATAATTTTGAGACAATTGCTGTGTTTGGATTAGATAATCGTTCTAATGGTAAGTTATCATCAGGTAACAGTGACGTTATTATTGTTGTAACAATTGATAACGAGACGAAGGAAGTTAAGATGTGTTCTGTATACCGTGATACCTATTTGGATATTGGTGGCGGTAAATTCAGAAAGGCTAATTCTGCATTCTCTTCGGGCGGTGCACAGGCAGCGATTTCTATGTTGAATAAGAATCTTGACTTAAATATCACAGATTATGTAACCGTTGACTTTAATGCGGTTGTAGAATGCATTGATTTGATTGGCGGAATTGAACTTACAATCACAGATGAAGAAGCACATCTTATGACTGGTTACATGAAAGAGATTAATAAGCTGACAGGACATTCGTCAGTTGTTCCGGAATCCGGTGGAACATATCTTTTAGATGGTGTACAGGCTACCGCATATGCGCGTATCCGTTACACAGCAGGCGATGACTATAAGAGAACAGAACGTCAGCGTGATGTTATTATTAAGATGGCTGAGAAGGCTCAGAAATCTGATTTGGCGACAATTAATAAAGTAATTGATACAGTGTTTGGGGACATTGCAACAAGCTATAGCAATGGAGAGTTAATTGCACTTGCAGCACAGGTTTTTGATTATGAGATTACAGGTAGTGCAGGATTCCCATTTACTAAGAATACAATTACTTTAGGTTCTAAGGGAAGTGTTGTTGCACCATGTACATTAGAGTCAAACGTTATTGAATTACACAAGTTCTTATATGGCAATGAAGAATATGTACCATCCTCAACTGTAAAAGCAAACAGTATGAAGATTGAAAGTGATACCGGCTACGGTGTTAATGATGGATATTAAGAAGTGAGAAGCGAACCCGTTCCCAGATTATGCGGAACGGGTTTTTCATACTTTTTTGATAGTTTTATCACAGAATAAACACAATTTCCGTATAAACTCTGTTTTAGAAAGAAAAATAGAACAGAAAGGACATTAAGTATGGATACTCAGAACTTTAATAATAATTTTAACAATGACATGAATGGACAGGACGCAGAGCCTCAGATGTCACAGAACGAACCGGTGCAGCAGAATCGTTATGCACAACCGGATTTCACCTTTTACAACGGAAATACTTATCAGCGTAACGGTGAGACGCCGAATAATGAGCACAATACTTATCAGAGTCAGGGAGCTTATAACGGATATCAATATCAGGGATATACACCATATGAGGAACCGAAGAAGAAAAGACCTAAGCGAGAGAAAAAGGAACGTAAGCCGGGCGGCTTCGGTAGTAAGCTGGCAAAATGCGCTGCATTTGCATTAGTATTCGGCTTGGTTGCAGGAAGTGTGATGGTAGGCGTGCAGTATGCGGCAGCACCGCTGCTTGGAACAGGCAATAGCATAAATGCAACAGGACAACCGACAGTATCCGGTGAAGCTGATAAAAATATTACATCTACCGCAGTTTCAAATACTTACGTGGCAGTGGACGTATCGGATATTGTAGAAGAAGTGATGCCATCTATTGTGGCGATTACCAATATTAGTGAGACGGAATACCGTAGTTTCTGGGGTTCGCAGACATATGAGAGCACAAGTGCCGGTTCCGGTATCATTATTAGTAGAGATGATGAATATTTATATGTTGCTACAAATAATCATGTAGTTGATGGTTCGAAGAGTTTGACCGTAACTTTCGCAAATGATACAACTGTAAGTGCAGAAATAAAAGGAACAGATCCATCTATTGATTTGGCAGTAGTAAAGGTTGCGTTGAACAACATTGAGAGTAGTACTATGGATGTGATTAAGATGGCAAGCTTAGGGGATTCTGACAGCCTGCGTGTAGGTGAAGCAAGTATTGCAATTGGAAATGCATTAGGATATGGTCAGTCAGTAACAATGGGAGTTATCAGTGCGGTAGACCGTGTGGTGACAGTTTCTGATTCGAGCAGCGGAACCGGTTATACTGCTGAGCTGATTCAAACAGATGCAGCGATTAATCCGGGTAATAGTGGCGGTGCGCTACTTAATGCGAGGGGGCAGGTAATCGGTATTAATTCGGTAAAATATGCGGATACTGACGTGGAAGGAATTGGTTATGCAATTCCGATGAGTACGGCAGCACCGATTATCGAAGAATTAATCACGAAGGAAAAAGTAGATGCTTCAAACAGTTCTTATCTTGGTATCGGCGGTGTAGACGTAACCAATGAGGTTGCATCGACTTACAATATGCCGACAGGTGTTTATGTTGCTCAGGTTTTTGAGAACACGGCAGCAGAGAAGTATGGTATCATTCCGGGTGATATTATTACAAAATTTGACGGAAAAGAAATTACTTCCATGGATTCGTTGACTACTACGTTGCAGTACTATGCTGCCGGAAGTACGGTGGAGATTACTGTGATGCGAGCAAATAATGGACAGTATCAGGAACAAGTAATTGAACTTGTGCTTGGAAAGAAAAATTAAACAGTAAAATAATTTTGGAGGGGTTATTATGGCATTACATGTGTTGGATGAGGCAAATCGTTGTTTGCAGTGTAAGGTACCTCAGTGTCAGAAGGGGTGCCCAATCAGCACTAATATTCCGGAGGCAATTCGCCTGTTAAAAGAGAATCAGTTAAATGAAGCGGGGAAAATGCTTTTTGAGAACAATCCATTGACTACGGTTTGTAGTATTGTGTGCAATCATGAGAAGCAGTGTGAAGGTCATTGCGTACTTGGTAAAAAAGGTGCACCGGTACATTTTTCAGTTATTGAGAATTATATCTCATCCACTTATGCGAATCAGATGACCCAGGGACCGGCACCGTCCAATGGTATGCGTGTAGCGATTATCGGTTCGGGACCGGCAGGACTTACAATTGCAATTATTCTTGCCAGATATGGTTATCAGGTCACTATATTTGAAGGAAAAGATAAAATTGGCGGCGTACTCCGTTATGGTATTCCGGAGTTCCGTTTGCCAAAAACAGTTTTAGACGATATTGAATACAGACATTTAGAATTAAAAGGTATCAAGGTTCGTCCGAATACAAATATCGGTTTTGCGATTACCATTGAAGATTTATTCCGTGATGGTTACAAGGCGATTTTCGTAGGTACCGGTGTGTGGAAACCAAATACATTGCATATTAAGGGTGAGACCTTAGGACACGTTCATTTTGGTATTAATTATTTGAATAATCCAGACAGTTACAAATTAGGTGAAAAAGTAGTTGTTATCGGCGCAGGAAATGCTGCGATGGACGTTGCCAGAACGGTAATCCGTAAGGGCTCTCCGGATGTTACTTGTTTTTCAATTACGAAGAAGGTTGCAGCCAGTGAACATGAATTTTCTTATGCGCAGTTAGAGGGTGTGAAATTCATGTATAATATTCGTCCTGTTGAGATTACGGATGATGGTGTTATCGTTATTGATGTCGTTGAAAATGAAGATGGAAGTTTCACAGATGTTGATGGAACAGAGAGACTTATCTCTGCAAATAGTGTAATTATTTCAATCAGCCAGGGACCACAGTCGCAGTTGGTTAAGACCACAGACGGATTGAAAGCTACGGCAAGAGGTTTGTTGGATGCGGACGAAACCGGACATACATCAAGACCGGGCGTATTTGCGTCCGGAGACGTTGTAAACGGTGCAAGAACGGTAGTAGAAGCAGTTGCCCATAGCAAGGTCGTTGCGGAGTCAATGCATCAGTATATGCAGAGCCTAAAAGAACAGGAAGAAACGGAATAGATATTTTCTTGAAAAAAACGGATGATTTTCCGAATTTTATCGTAGCAGTGCATTATGTATTTGGGGTAGTGTAAATAGATTTTAGGTTATTTTAGAGAAAAGCTATGAAATACTTATTGTCGGCTGACAGAATATCGTTTTATGGCCGTTAATGTGTTGAACAAATTGGTGGTTGTTGTCTGTATAACGCGAACCTGAGATTAACGCCTTACAGTGTTTCTAACAGACAGTGCTGATAAAGTCATGATTAAATCTGCGCGTCAAAACTCAAAAATCCCGGACATTTAGGTGTCAATTTATTTTGACAACTATGTGTCCGGGATTTTTTTAAACAGGTTGACGCTGCAGATTACGTTTTATCAGCACTTGTCTGTAAGTAACACTATGCAAGCCGTTAAAAGCAGTTCGTGATTATACAGACAACAACCCCAAATTTGCTTCAACCTTGAGCGACCATAAAAAATCACGTTTCTGTCAGCTGACAAAGTAGTATTTCAAGTTTTTTGATACGATAACCTAAATCTATTTACGCTGCACCAAATACATAATGCACTGCTACGATATAGCGCGGAAAATCATCCGTTTTTATAATTCAAGAAAACATCTATTCTGTTGTAAAGTTATCGAAGTAACCCTGAATTAAGATAATCGGTGTTCCTTTGTCGCCGGAACCGGATGTAAGGTCACATAATGAGCCAAGTAAGTCGGTTAACTGACGAGGAGTAGTACCTTGTGAAGCCATGTTACCAACTAGGTTGCCCTGTTTGGTCTTAATGCTGTTTGCGATAGCTTCTTTTAACTCAGCACCGCTTAAGTTCGCGAAGTCGTTATCTGCAAGATATTTTAATTTTAATTCATTTGGTGTACCAACTAAGCCGTCTGTGAAAGCCGGAGATACAACCGGGTCTGCTAACTCCCAAATTTTACCCTGCGGATCTTTGAAAGCACCATCGCCGTATACCATGACTTCTACATGTTTGCCGGTCTTCTCTAAAATAGAAGACTGGATATCTAATACCAAATCTTTGCATTCCTGTGGGAATAATTTGATTTTATCTTCGGTAGCTTTGTTAGAACCGAGTAAACCGTATTTGGCGTTGAATCCGCTGCCGTTAACAGGTGCTGTCATAAGGTCGTCTAAACCGCATACTACTTTTGCACCATTCTCACGTAAGATACGTTTGGTACGTACACGTGTGTGGATGTCACAGTTAATGATACAGTCTGTGTAGTTAAGGATTGTTTTAGCCTGATTAGCAAAAACAACTTCAACGTCTGCGCCGGCTTCACGGATGATGTTAGAGTAGTACTCTACATAATCAACACCTGTGAATTCGTGGACATTGTTGCCAAATAATTCACGGTATTTCTCTAATGATAAAACGTCAGAGTATGGATTGACACCGGCTTCATCTAATTGATCATAAGTCAATAATGCATTACCCACTTCATCGCTTGGATAGCTTAACATTAAAACGACTTTCTTACATCCCATTGCGATACCTTTTAAATTGATAGCGAAACGATTACGGGATAAAATCGGGAAGATAACACCAACAGTTTCACCGCCTAATTTTGCTTTAACATCAGCAGCGATATCGGCAACAGATACATAATTACCCTGAGCACGGGCTACGATAGATTCTGTTAATGCAATAACATCTCTGTCACGAAGAGAAAATCCTTCGCTTTCCGCCGCTGCCAATACGCTATCTACTGTAATATCTACAAGATTATCGCCCTCACGAATAATAGGACAACGAATACCTCTTGAAATAGTTCCAACTCTTCTTTCCATTTCTTTCAACCCTCTCTGTCATTTGAAAATGACGTAAGCAAAAATATATGTGCTTCTTAAAAACATACACAGTATATTATAAACAGTGTATAAAAAGTTAGCAATCATTTTTTGCCAGGTGATTTATATAAATTCCTAATGAAAATTAATAAGAAAATGCCTATTGACAAAATGAAAAAAAGAGAATAATATTACGTTAATACACTAAACTGATGAAGAGAAAGAGTAACCTTTTTGAAAGCTTACAGAGAGTTGCAGATGGTGGGAGTGCGACAGTGGGAAAATAGGCGAATGGTTCTCTGAGGGCAACCTGAAATGATAGTAGGGAAGACGTGACTGCACGTTACAGCAGGCATGTATGTTAGTACATGGCAGAGTGCATCCGTGAGGATGAAGTTAGGTGGCACCGCAGCAGCATAATTGCTCCTGTCCTATCATAATTGATAGGATGGGGGCTTTTTTAATTCGTAGAAAAGAGAGGAAGAAGAAATGAATAACAAAGAAATCCCTTACAAAATTTATCTGGAAGAAAATGAGATGCCAAAGCAGTGGTATAATGTTCGTGCTGATATGAAGAAAAAACCGGCACCATTGTTGAATCCGGTTACAAAACAGCCGATGACAGAAGATGAATTGTCCGAAATATTTTGTCGGGAACTAGCCCGTCAGGAATTGGATGAGACCAATGCATATATTGATATTCCGCAGGAAATCAGAGACTTTTATAAAATGTATCGTCCGGCACCATTGGTTCGCGCCTATTGTTTGGAGAAAAAACTGGGTACACCGGCACATATTTATTACAAATTCGAAGGTAATAATACTTCGGGCAGTCATAAATTAAATTCTGCTATTGCTCAGGCATATTATGCAAAACAGGAAGGGTTAAAGGGGGTAACCACAGAGACAGGGGCTGGTCAGTGGGGAACGGCTCTTTCGATGGCATGTTCGTATTTCGACTTGGACTGTCAAGTATACATGGTAAAATGCTCTTATGAGCAAAAACCGTTCAGACGTGAAGTAATGAGAACTTATGGAGCACACGTTACACCATCACCATCTATGACGACAGAAATCGGTCGTAAAATTAATGAAGAATTTCCGGGAACAACGGGAAGTCTTGGATGTGCTATTTCAGAAGCGGTGGAAGTGGCTGTCAAACAGGACGGCTATCGTTATGTATTAGGTTCTGTCTTATCGCAGGTATTATTACATCAGTCTATTATTGGCCTCGAGACAAAGGCTGCATTAGATAAATATGGGGTAAAAGCGGATATTATCATAGGCTGTGCGGGTGGCGGTTCCAACCTTGGCGGTCTTATTTCACCATTTGTAGGCGAGATGGTGCGCGGTGAAGCTGATTATCAGATTATTGCAGTAGAGCCGGTGTCCTGTCCGTCTTTGACAAGGGGAAAATATGCATATGATTATTGCGATACCGGAAAAGTTTGTCCACTCCAGAAAATGTATACATTGGGAAGCGGATTCATGCCGGCATCCAGCCATGCCGGCGGGCTGCGTTATCATGGCATGAGTTCAGTAGTGTCAGAGATTTACGACCAGGGATTGATGGAAGCAAGAAGCGTGGAACAGACGGAAGTATTTGCGGCAGCGCAGGAATTCGCAAGAATCGAAGGTATTTTGCCGGCACCGGAAAGCAGTCATGCAATCAAAGTTGCTATTGATGAGGCTATGAAATGCAAAGAGACCGGGGAAGCAAAAAATATTGTATTCGGTTTGACGGGAACAGGGTATTTTGATATGTATGCATATCAGAAGTTTAACGATGGTATGATGAGTGATTATATTCCAAGTGATGAAGAAATAAAAAAAGCACTTGCGAAGTTGCCACAGATGTAAAGGGCATTTATCAGCTGTGCTTCATGAAAAGAAAAGAAATTCTAATAAAAAATAATAAGAAAAGGACTAGCATTAATCGTGTGATTAGTATATAATGTGGAAGATTTAGGGTTTTTCTAGACAAATACCTGCGAATCACATAAAATTAAATAAAAGTAGATTCGTAATTACGAGGATACGGAATAATTACGAGCATTTTAACGAAGACCAGGAGGACAGCAGATATGCCAAAAAGAACAGACATTAACAAGGTCCTGATTATCGGCTCAGGTCCAATCATAATTGGACAGGCGTGTGAGTTTGATTATTCAGGTACTCAGGCTTGTAAAGCACTTAGAAAATTAGGGTATGAAATTGTGCTTGTAAATTCCAATCCGGCTACAATCATGACAGACCCTGAGACCGCAGATGTGACATATATCGAGCCGTTGAATGTAGAACGTTTAGAGCAGATTATTGCAAAAGAGCGTCCGGACGCATTACTACCAAATCTTGGCGGACAGTCAGGATTAAATCTTTGCTCAGAGTTAGCAGAGGCAGGCGTTCTTGAAAAGTATAATGTGCAGGTTATCGGTGTTCAGCTTGACGCTATCGAACGAGGAGAAGACCGTATTGAGTTCAAGAAAACAATGGATTCTCTCGGCATCGAAATGGCACGTAGTGAAGTTGCCTACACAGTGGATGAAGCTCTTGCAATTGCAGAGAAATTAGGTTATCCGGTTGTTCTTCGTCCGGCTTACACCATGGGTGGTGCCGGTGGCGGTTTAGTTTATAATAAAGAAGAATTAAAGACAGTTTGTGCCCGTGGATTACAGGCATCACTTGTTGGTCAGGTGTTAGTAGAAGAATCTATTTTAGGATGGGAAGAATTAGAATTAGAAGTAGTCCGCGATGCGGAAGGTAATATGATTACCGTATGTTTCATTGAAAATATCGACCCGCTTGGAGTTCATACGGGAGATTCTTTCTGTGCTGCTCCGATGCTCACTATTCCAAAGGAAGTTCAGAAGCGTTTGGAAGAAAAATCACATAAGATTGTAGAATCAGTACAGGTTATTGGTGGAACGAATGTACAGTGGGCACACGATCCTAAGACAGACAGAGACATTGTTATTGAGATTAATCCAAGAACATCCCGTTCATCGGCACTGGCATCAAAAGCCACCGGTTTTCCGATTGCATTAGTATCTGCAATGCTTGCAGCAGGTCTTACATTAAAAGATATTCCGTGTGGTAAGTATGGTACACTGGACAAATATGTTCCGGATGGAGATTATATTGTAATCAAATTTGCCCGTTGGGCATTTGAAAAGTTTAAAGGTGTAGAAGATAAATTAGGTACTCAGATGCGTGCTGTAGGTGAAGTAATGAGTATCGGTAAGACTTATAAGGAAGCATTCCAGAAAGCTATCCGAAGCCTTGAAATAGGACGCTATGGTTTAGGTCATGCAAAGGATTTTGATACGTTAACCAAGAGAGAGTTATTAACCAAACTCGGAACACCTTCCAGTGAGAGACACTTCCTTATGTATGAAGCACTTCGTAAAGGTGCAACGGTAGAGGAGATTCACGAAATTACAAAAGTGAAGGCATACTTCATTGAGCAGATGAAAGAATTAGTGGAAGAAGAGGAAGCGTTGCTTGCATGCAGAGGTGAAATGCCTTCGGATGAAGCACTTATTTCTGCTAAGAAAAATGGTTTTTCAGATAAATATTTAAGCCAGTTGTTAGATATTACGGAAGAGGAAATCCGCAATCATAGAATAGAACTGGGAGTTGAAGAGAATTGGGAAGGAGTACATGTTTCCGGTACAGAGAACAGTGCATATTATTACTCAACTTATAATGGTGAGGATAAGAACCCAATCAGTACAGACAAACAGAAAGTTATGATTTTAGGCGGTGGACCGAACCGTATCGGTCAAGGTATCGAATTTGATTATTGTTGCGTACATGCAGCTATGGCACTGAAGAAATTAGGCTTTGAGACAATTATCGTAAACTGTAATCCGGAGACGGTTTCTACTGACTACGATACTTCAGATAAGCTTTATTTTGAGCCACTGACGTTAGAAGATGTATTAAGCATTTACAACAAAGAAAAACCGGTTGGTGTTATCGCGCAGTTTGGCGGTCAGACTCCGCTTAACTTAGCTGCGGAACTTGAAAAAAATGGTGTAAAGATTTTAGGTACTTCTCCGGAAGTTATCGACTTGGCAGAAGACCGTGACCTTTTCCGTGAAATGATGGAAAAATTAGATATTCCAATGCCGGAATCAGGAATGGCTGTAACCGTAGAGGAAGCAGTTGCGATTGCAAATAGAATCGGTTATCCGGTAATGGTGCGTCCTTCATATGTTCTCGGCGGACGAGGCATGGAAGTGGTATATGATGATGAGAGTATGGTTGGATATATGAAGGCAGCAGT
>CAYMTX010000084.1:0-10448 GCA_964393475.1 uncultured Roseburia sp.
GGCTGAGGAAGCAGGTACAAAGCTTCCAATCTGTGCCATCAGAACGATAATGGCTGTCTGTCGCATATAAGTTGATTTACCTGCCATGTTTGGTCCGGTAATAATGGAAATCCGGTTTGAACCATTATCCAGATAAGTATCATTTGCAATAAACATGTCATTTGTAATCATTTTTTCGACAACCGGATGGCGACCGTCTTTGATATCAATGACACCATTTTCATTCATTTTCGGGCGGCAGTAGTTATTCAAATCTGCTACAACTGCCAGTGAAATAAAAGTATCTAACTTGGCAATTGCCTTTGCTGTTTTCTGAATACGGACAACCTCTGCTGCAATAGCGTTACGTACTTCACAGAACAGGTCATATTCCAAACTCACCAGTTTGTCTTCTGCACCCAGAATCATATCTTCTAACTCCTTTAATTCCGGTGTAATGTAACGTTCTGCATTCGCAAGTGTCTGTTTTCTGGTAAAGTAATCAGGAACCATCTCCTTGTATGAGTTTGTAACCTCAAGATAATAACCAAATACTTTGTTATATTTAATTTTTAGATTCTTAATACCTGTTTTGTCCCGCTCTTTGGCTTCTAATTCTGCAAGCCATGTTTTTCCTTCTGTTTTAGCATGACGGTATTTATCTACCTCTTCATTGTATCCGTCTTTAATCAGTCCGCCCTCACGCACACTGATTGGCGGTTCTTCAATAATGGATGCGTCAATCAGACGGTATAATTCTTCCAGTGTATCCATTTCTTCGCGTAATCCGCTCAACAATTCACAACTGTAATCACCAAGCAAGGTCTTTATCGGAGGCAGCATCGAAATCGAATTCTTAAATGCAATCAAATCTCTCGGATTTGCAGACATATAAGTAACACGTGTTATCAGACGCTCTAAGTCATAAATTGGATTTAAGTATTCACGAAGTTCTTCACGTGTAATAATATGTTTATTAATCTCTTCAATAGCATTCTGACGCTTTTCGATTTCTGCTTTTTCTATTAACGGCTGTTCAACAAACGAACGGAGCATACGTGCACCCATAGCAGTCTTTGTCTTATCCAGTACCCAGAGCAGGGAGCCGCGCTTTTGCTTTTCGCGCAATGTTTCGACCAGTTCGAGATTTCTTCTGGAAGAGCTGTCGATAATCATATATTTTCCGGTTGAATATGGGTGGATTGCAGAAATATGTTCAAGTGAATTTTTCTGTGTCTCATGCAGATAACGCAGTAATGCACCGGATGCTATCGTTCCGCAGGAATAATCTTTTAATCCCAGCCCCTCTGTGCTATTGACCTTAAAATGCTGCTTTATCGCGTTTAATGCCGTTTCATCGCTGAAATACCATGCTTCCAGTGAATAAATGGTAATGCCAAGACGATTACGCATATCGTCTAAATCCACACCACTCATATAAAAGCTTTCATTGCATACAATCTCGGATGGTGCAAATTTATGTATCTCGTCCATAAGCTTCCGCTCACTGTCTACTTCTGTTACATGAAAATCACCGGTCGAAACGTCAACAATTGCCACACCATATTTATCTGTCATATATACAATGCACATCATGTAATTATTCTTGGTTTCGTCTAGTGCGGCAACATCCATATTGGTACCCGGTGTCACAATACGGATTACCTCACGTTTCACAATCCCTTTTGCTGTCTTTGGATCTTCGACCTGTTCGCAAATCGCCACCTTATGCCCATTTGCAACCAGCCGGTTTAAATAGCTTTCTACTGCATGATGCGGCACACCACACATCGGCGCACGTTCTTCCATACCACACTGTTTTCCGGTTAGAGTAAGCTCCAATTCTTTTGACACTAGAATCGCATCATCAAAGAACATTTCGTAAAAATCACCTAATCTATAAAACAAAATACAATCTTTATATTCTTCTTTCGTCTGCAGGTATTGCTGCATCATTGGTGTATATTCTGCCACGAATATTATCCTCGCTTCTTATATTTTTTCATAATAGCTTCCGCAACCTTAAGTCCGTCCATTGCAGCAGATGTTATTCCCCCGGCATAACCGGCGCCTTCTCCGCACGGGTAAATTCCATCGACATTGGACGAAAATTCTTCATCTCTGCTAATCCGGACCGGTGAGGAAGTTCGACTTTCAATTGCTGATAAAATTGCATCCTTCCTATCAAATCCCGGTATGGCCTTTGCAAAAATATGCATTCCTTCCATAAAGGTCTGTTCCACCTCTTCTGACAGCAGTCCCCTTAAATTGGCAAAAGCGCTTTCGCCTCTGGTCTCACTTTCGTAAGCACCATATTTTTCCGAAATCTTATTCTCACAATAATCTCCAAATAACTGTTGTGGAATCCTACCCTGTGCTAATGCAAACGTTTTTGCTTCTAAGTTCTGCTGAAAACGCACGCCGGCAAGCGCATCATCTGCACCGAAATCTTCCGGTGTCACCGATACAATAATGGCACTATTAGCGTTTTTGCTGTCTCTGGCCGAATAACTCATACCGTTTACTGCAACCTTGCCTTTTTCCGAAGAAGCATTTACCACATAACCGCCCGGACACATGCAAAAAGAATACACGCCCCTGCCGTTATTAAGATTTGCCGTCACTTTATATGGTGCTGCCGGTAATTTATCTGCATAAATCTCACCATACTGATTTAAATTCATTTCCCGCTGTGGATGTTCTACTCGAAATCCTACCGCAAATGATTTTGGAGACATAGAAAGCCCATGTGAAAAAAGCATCTCAAAGGTATCTCTTGCGCTATGCCCCAAAGCTAATACACATACCTCAGTATCCATCCATTCATCGTGATTTAGCTGAATTCCGGTTAATTTTCCATCTTGAATTCGCAAATCACTCATGCAGGTATTAAAGCGGATTTCGCCACCTGATTTTATAATTTCTTCACGCATATTTGCAATTACATCACACAAAATATCTGTTCCAATGTGCGGTTTACTATCATATAGGATTTCCTCTTGCGCCCCGAATTTTACAAATGTTTCCAACACAAAAAGATTTCTGCCTGCCGGGTCTTTTACCACAGTATTCAACTTACCATCCGAAAACGTTCCGGCTCCGCCTTCGCCAAATTGCACATTTGAATTCGTATCTAAAACTCCGGTTTTCCAGAATTTTTCTACATCTTCCTGACGTTCTTCTATTTTTTTACCACGCTCAATTAAAATTGGACAATAGCCCATTTGAGTTAATAAATAAGCACAAAATAAACCTGCCGGTCCGGCACCGACTATTACCGGTCGATGCTTCAAATACTCTGTTCCGGTTATTGCAACCTCATAATGCTTTTCTTTGATTGACATAATATTATTATTGTTAACCTTTTTTAAGATTGCTGTTTCATTGTCAACCAATACATTTACACTGTAAACAATACACAGTTCCGGTTTCTTTCTGGCATCGATAGATTTCTTCTGAATTTCCAATTTTTTAATCTGGTTTATATTTAATTTTAACAGTTTTGCCACTTTACTCAATAATTGTTCTTCTGTATGAGCAATTGGCATCTTAATCTGATTAATTCGAATCATACCCGCTCCTAACCTTGTCCAATGCAATCGTATAGAATGTCTTCACACTCTTCAGGCGCCTTTAATTGCACTTCGCCGCATGGTATCCTGCCACATAACCACTGGACCATGCCCATTGTAAATTATAACCGCCACACATGCCGTCAATATCCAGCACTTCTCCTGCGAAATATAATCCCGGCACCAGCTTCGACTCCATTGTATCCGGACATATTTCTCTTGTATCTACGCCACCGGCACATACTTGCGCCTGTTCAAAGGATTTGCTTCCGGTAACATCCACACGCAAGCCCTTTGCAAATTCCGCCAAGCATTTTATCTGTTCATGTGATACTTTTTTAGGACTATCTCCTAACGAAATACCAGCTTCTTTAATCAATACCTCTGCTAATTTTTTATTAAATAATCCAACAAAACATTCACAGATGGTTTTCTTCTGCTCTGCCTTGTGTAATCTTTTTTCAAAAATTGCTACTGTCTGTTCCAAACCAATATTTGGCAAGAAATCCAACATAATATGTACTTTTTTCCCCTCACTGAGTGCCTTTGTAGCAAATCTGCTCAGTTGAAAAACCGGAATTCCGGATACTCCGTAATCCGTTAATTGCAACTCGCCGCATTCAGATGCAATTGGTACATTTTCTACATATAAAACAGCTTGAATTTCTGCACGAATTCCTGCAATTTGCTTAAAAAATGCTTGTTTCCCTTGCAACGGAACCAAAGCCGGTACAACATCTATAAAATGATGACCAAATTTTTCAATATATTGAAAAGCACTTCCATCACTTCCGGACTTTGGTGCAGCTAACAAACCCGTGGCAAAAATTACACTTTTACCTTTAAAGCCACCTACTGAAGTAGCTAATACAAACTCCTCTTTAATACGTGTAACAGATTCTATTTTACACTCACAAACCTCTTTTACTCTCAAGTAATTTGCTTCTAAGCGCAACACCTCTAAAATAGCTGTCGCCTGCTCGCTGGCAGGATAATAATAACCATTCTTTACTTTCGGCATTACACCAATTTCTTCAAAAAAAGCAACGGTCTCAGAAAAACCAAACTGCTTAAAAACAGGCATGACAAAATCAGGATTCTCACCTCTGTAACAAGTGATATCCTGATTCGCGTTAGTATAGTTACATTTTCCATTGCCGGTAGAAAGTATCTTTTTACCGGTTTTCTCTTTATGCTCTAAAACAGCAACCTTTGCTCCGGCTCTCGCAGCGGAAATTGCAGCCATAAGACCTGCCGCACCGCCACCTATTACCAATACATCAAATTGCTCATAATTCTCCTGTTTCACGTTCTTTTCCTCATACAAGCGATTTTATCCCATCTTGTCAATTGTATCATATTTCAATGAAACATTCAACAAATGATATTAAGACGAATAGTTTTCTAAAAAAGCGTATAGTTCCTCTTCATCTGTAAAATAAAGTCCTACCGCCACCTTTTCGCGCAGCCGATCCGGCAAATCATCAATCTGTATCGTCGTCTCATCATATCGTTTCATCATCATACGATCATATATCACAAGGTAACCATCCTCTTCTTTTACCAAAAAACGTTCATCCGACACATTTGCATCTGCCACCTCAATAATCTCTTCCACGGTTCCGGAATCATTCTCTAATTCAGAACCAAGTGTCTCCTCAGAATTTTCCTCAGAAGCAAACTTCTCCAGTCTTATTTCATTTGACTCCTCGCTTCGCCGATATAAAATGCTACTTGTCACACATCCAAGTGCCACTACACAAAAAAAGTAAATACCTATCCGTTTCAAAATAGTTCCTCCTACTTTCACACGGTAAGTATTTACTTATTTTTCTTTTTTATTCAATTTATCGTAAAAGATGGGCTTTCTTTGCCAAGTTTACCAACAAATGGCCTTTTGGAAGTCTGCGAAGTTCAGCTTCTCCCATTCCCTTTAGCAGTAGCACAAGCGCAAAATACACAACTGCACCTATCAGAATACTTAAAATCGTAGCTATTGCATTGATTCGTAACAAATAATGCAATCCTTTATAAACTGCCCATACAACTACTCCCATCATAGCTGCTGACAATCCGGGTATCAGAAATGTCTTCATAACTTCCTGCTTGTAACCCACATATTTGTGAATAGAAAGTGCATTTAAAAAACTCATAATCAAACCAAACGCTGCATTTGCAAAAATAACTGCATATATATTTAATTTAAACGCATACATCAACACCACTAATACAACTACATGAAGTACTAAAGCAATCGCTGCATTTTTCACCGGTTCTTTCATTCGGTCAATACCTTGTAACAAACCATTCGACAATGTCGATAATGAGAAAAATACAATTGAAATCGCTCCGTACCGTAACATCACTGCCGCCATACCGGTTTCATCACTTAAATGTACCAGTTTTAAAATAGGTTCCGCTAATACACCCATTCCAACTGCACATGGAATAGAAATCAGCATAATAAAACGAATTGCACTATTAATCTGGGAACGAACTTCATCCAGATTTTTCTTCGTATAAGCTGCTGTCAATGCCGGCACCGACGAAGCCGCTAAAGCGGATGCAATCGAAATCGGTACATTAATCAACGTTTTATAACGACCGGTATATACGCCATTCCAAGTACTGATATCTAATGCACTGTACCCTTGTGCATTTGCAATATTTTTAAAGATTGCCATATCCACCAATGTATTACAATTATAAATTGTAGTACTGAGCAATACCGGAATAATTGTAATAATCAAAGTATGGAAAATATGCCTATACGAATCAACTTTTGCCAATCCCTCACGCTTTGTCTGACGCTTATATGCATACATATACGCAAATAATACAAAACAAGAAAAGAGCAATGCCGTCAATGCCCCAATGCCTGTACCAAGAGTACCGCCTGCCGCTCCATAAGCCGCTGCATAATTCTCTTGATTGCCTAAAATCGCACCAACTTTCATACCATACTGATATAGTACATAAGCTGCCCAGATACTTACAATCGCATTTGCAATCTGTTCTAAAACCTGTGAAATTGCAGTTGGCATCATACTTCCAAGCCCCTGGAAAAAGCCACGCAATACACCAAGAACTGCAACGATAACCAATGTCGGTATCAATACACGAACTGCAAAAATACTAAATGGTGTTTTCATTGCAACAGTAAATGCCTCTGCTCCAAAGAATAAAATTAATGCTGCAATGCCACCTGTCAAGGTTGCAAACGCTAATGCTCCACGGAATATTCGAAACGCATTTTTCTTCCTGCCTCTTGACATTTCTGCCGCCACCAGTTTCGAAACCGCCAATGGCAAACTATATGATGATATAATCAATAAATTGTTATAAATCTCGAAGGCTGTGGCATAATAGTCCATTCCCACATCACCGATAATTCCAATCAACGGAATCCGATACAGTAAGCCAATAATGCGGCTTACAATTGATGCTATCGCAAGAATAGAACCTTGCACCAAAAAGCCTGTACTACTTCTTTTTTTACCCATATATACTCTCATTCTGCCATTTTCATGGCTTCTTTTATCAAAAAAACTAACGCAAAATCTGCATCTGTTCTAATATGACTCTCTGTTTTTCTTCCATGATTGCCGCTTCTTCCGGTGTCATATGATCATAACCAAACAAATGCAACATGCTATGTAAAATCAAGAACGAAAATTCGCGTTCTAAACTATGACCATAACTTTGGGCCTGCTCATACACTTTATCTACAGAGATAATAATATCTCCTAACATAATTTCTCCGGTATCCGGATTAAAATTATCATCATAGTCATCTTCTAATCCCGAAAAATCACCTGCTTCTGTGTAAGAAAGCATCGGAAAAGATAAAACATCTGTAGGATTATCAATTTCACGATATTCACGATTGATTTCATGAATTCCTTCATTATCTGTCAAAGTCAAATTCACTTCACATTCATAAGGAAATCCTTCATGTTCCAAAGCAAACTCCACAACTCGTCCGGCCAACTCCTCATAGTCAAAGTCAAATTTAACTTCCACTTCTGATTCAATTAACAAACTCATGTTAGTGGATCCTCCTTTACCAAATATTCTCGTATTTCTAAAAATTTATGCATACTAAGATTTGCCTTGTTATACATTCCGTTTGACGAATATTCCGTTAAGGTATGATAAATTGCCATATCCTTATTCCAGTCATTCATTTCGTCATTTTCACACATTTCTTCAATACGGCATAAAACTCCGTCTATCATCTGTACAATGGCTGACTCAGGCGTTGATGGAAGTTCCAGCACACCATAATATTCCTTGATAATCTGATATACCTTTTCCGGAAAACATTTCTCCGTTGCCACCTTTTCGCCGTTCTCTGCAATCTGTTCCCCTCTTATAATACCAATACGATAATATAAACCGCCGACTGCACACAAAACTTCATCTGCGCCGACAAGCTTAGCCACATCTCTTGCTACATTCGAAACCAGTTTTGCATGTTCGTATTCTTTTTCAGAATAACGTCGTAATTCTTTAATCGCAGAAAACTCCTCATCCAACATATCCTGTAAAATATTATCAATCTCATGCTCTCTATAAAAATATACCGGCTCATAAACAAACCGAAGCGCAACCATCAATACGATGCCCAATAATAACGAAATCAATAAAATGCTAATCTCATATATCCGATATTCAAGATAATAGAATATTGTCGGTACAATCATTTGCAGACAACAGATAATCAGAATAAAGCTATTCTTTAACCCTTGATTCTCCCATGCCGCAAACAACATACTGCACGATAACGATAATACCAGATAACAGAGTAACTCGTTCACACTCATTTCACAAGTAATCGCTAAAATCACACTGTAATATGCACTGAAGCATAGCCCCAACCATTCTGAGCTGAAACCGGTCATAACAATTGCAATTGCAAGTACCGGTCGGGTAAATGACGGCAAAAAGCCACATATTCCTCCTAATAGTGAAGCCAAAAGTACCCCAAGCAGCACACGATTATAATCCGTTGTCCTGTTCATGCATAGTCTGCCGGCTAAACGCTGATTTTCTAATAAAAAAGTTAATAACGCAAAGAAAACCAAATCCAACATAACAACGCACAACAATTGATCCAACAGCATCCCCTTTAACAAACCCAACAATAAAGAAAATACTGTCATAACCATGAAAATCGCTATCATTTTATAGATTCGCTTTTTACTTATGTGCTCTGTCATTTGCTATTTGTGCTCCTGTTTTCTCTTTCTATCTGTATTACGCTTACTGCGTGCCTCATAATCTTCGTAGGCTTTTACAATCTTCTGAACTACCGGGTGTCTTACAACGTCCACACTGGTCAATTCGCAAATACCTACTTCTTCTACTTTTTTCAACACCTTCAATGCCACATCCAAACCGGATACAGTCCTAGGTGCCAAATCCTTCTGTGTGGCATCACCGGTGATGACTGCCTTTGAGCCAAAACCAATACGTGTCAAAAACATTTTCATCTGAGCCGGCGTAGTATTTTGTGCCTCATCCAGGATAATAAATGCATTATCCAACGTTCTTCCTCGCATATACGCAAGCGGAGCAACCTCAATTAACCCTTTTTCCATATTTTTCTGGAAACTTTCCGCTCCCATAATCTGATATAATGCGTCATAAAGAGGTCTCAAATACGGATCTACTTTACTTTGTAAATCTCCCGGCAAAAATCCAAGTTTCTCACCGGCTTCGATTGCCGGTCTGGTCAGAATAATACGTCCCACCTCTTCATTTTTGAAAGCCGTAATCGCCATTGCCATCGCAAGATAAGTCTTACCAGTACCTGCCGGACCTATGCCAAACGTAATCATTCTATTACGAATTGCATCTACATAGGCCTTTTGACCAAGTGTTTTCGGCTTTACAGGTTTTCCATTAATGGTATGACAAATACACTCTCTGTCTATCTCTACAAGCGCTGATTCATTATCTTCCATAACTAACGAAAGTGCATAATTCACATTCTGTTCTGTAATCACATTACCACGCTTTGACAGTTCCAAAAGCTGCGTAAATACGCTTGCTGCCCGCTTTGTCTGCACATCATTTCCTACCAGTTTCATGGTATCTTCTCTCACTACAACTGTCACATGCAATGAACGTTCAATTTTCTTAATATAGGTATCAAATTGTCCAAACACATTCGCCACATGTTCCGTTGGAAAATTTAAGGATACTTCTGTTAAACTCATTCCTCTATCTGCCCCTCTGTATTATCAATACTTCGAATCTCCGTTGGCTGATAAGCCACAATGGACTCCACTGCTGTCACAGTGCCGCTTACCAGATAATTCTGATTCACTCTTTTAATCATAACATTTTTTTCAGTAATTTGAATACCCTTTTCTTCCAAATTAGACAAATACTGTAAAAAATGTGCTTCTGCTACTTTTTTCACTTCATCTTCCGTATATTCTTTCGTCTCCAATACGTATGATTGATACTTAATCTTCTTGACAAAAAGTGGAAGATAAAAATTCTTGCCCAGTCTCAACTGAATATTTTCAACCGTTTCATCATACATACCTTCCGGCACAGATACAAAAGGATTTTTAATTACAACATCTCCAATTTGCACTGCATAATGAAACTCCGGTTCTTTTTCCAAAATTTTCTTTTTATAACTTTTACCAATGACTTCTTCGTACTCATACGTAACCTGTGCACTGATATCTGCATCCGCTCTCTCATAGAGATAACCTGCCACATCCCCATAATCGCTGTTAATCGGAATTTCGCCTGACACAAGGCAATCTCCTTTTTTTACTTCTGCACCAACCTTTACCGCAGGCGTACCATGTCTGGTAATCATATACATAATAATTCCGTCTTTGGCTGCTATAATGTCACATATCTCTTCTTCTT
>CAYMTX010000085.1:0-10311 GCA_964393475.1 uncultured Roseburia sp.
ATAGTATCCTTTCCTACGATACCGATGTCTGCGGCACCATATTCCACATAAGTAGGAACATCCGGTCCTTTTGCGAGGAAAAAACGAAGTTTTAATTCCTCATTAACGAAAATTAGTTTCCGGGTTTCTTTGTCGTATATTTCTTCACAGGTAATACCGATTTTTTTAAATAATTCCAGAGTTTTATTAGCTAATCGTCCTTTCCCGAGGGCGAAAGTTAAATATCTTTTTTCTTCCATTTTTTAATCCTCCAAAAATCTGATTGACAAGATGCGATTACGTACCGCATATGAATGATAATCATCCTTCGTTTTTGAAGAATCAAAAAGCAATAATTCTACCGGGGTTCCATCTGCACGCAGTTTTTTTGCAAGATTAATGGCTTTTGTCTGATTTGCTTTGTTATAAACGATTAACATACTGTTATTACTTAATGGAATCTCAATTTTCTGACGAGATAACGCCACCATTAGTTGATCTATTACAATCGCAAAACCAATAGCCGCTGCATTCTTGCCGAAGTAGGTTAGAAGTTTGTCGTATCGTCCGCCTTTTACAATTGCTTCACCACTACCAAAAGTATATCCCGAAAAAATAATACCGGTGTAATATTGGTAAGTGCTAACAATGCCAAGCTCTATAGACACATATTTGTTAATGTCATAAATTTCCAAAAGTTCAGACAAGGCAATTAAATTATCCAAAGCTTCAGTAATCAGAGGATACGGATTTGCCAGTTCTTTTGCTGCTTTTAATTCATCTACAGAGGTATCCGGACTGCCTAATAATAAAAATAATGACTTTAACTCTTCTTTCATTGCTAATTTATCGACATATTCTTCTACTCCGAAGAAATTTTTATTTATAATCAGATTTTTCAGATTTACTGCATCTGCTTCATCAATTCCGGCAGCGGCCAACAAGCCTTGTAAATAATTGGTATGACCTACACCGATTTGAAAATCTTTTAAACCGGCAGTCTGCAAGCTTTCTACGACCATTGCAAGAATTTCAGCATCAGCCTGTACGCTTTCGTCACCAATCAATTCAGCACCAAGCTGTGTATTTTCCTTTAAACGCCCCTGATAACTGCTGTTATTAATGAATGTATTGCCAATGTAAGACAGACGGATTGGCATATCTTCATCCATAAAATATTTTGTAACTGCCCTGGCAATGGATGGTGTCATATCCGGGCGTAAAACCAAGGTATTTCCCTCTCTGTCAAAGAATTTGTAAAGTTCGTTAGATGGAGTTGTACCGATTTCCTTGCCAAATATATCAAAAAATTCAAAAGTCGGAGTCTGGATGGCATGATAACCGTAATTTTTCAAAATACAACACAATTTCTGTTCTAAAATGACTTTTTTCTCATATTCTGCGTTATAAATATCACGGACACCTTCCGGCGTATGTAAAATCTTTTTCAGCATAAACAAAACCTCTCATTCCGTTAGGATAAATGCCTATAATCCAGCCAATACTTTATCATGCTACCATGTTACAAATTTAAAGTTGCTTTATTATATGCACTTTACGAGAGGTTTGTCAATCCCTTATTGTTAAATCTTTTTGAAGGCATTCCAGATATGGAACAAATACTCCGCCACCCTGTTTAAAGAAGAATTCCGGTTCCAGTTCATCGTAACGAAAACTCTTTCTGCCCCCTTCCTTGGCACGGTTCCAGAATTCTAATAGCTTTTTAAATCTTAAGTAATAGAATTCATCTCTATGAGAGAATCCAATTAGGAAAAATGCAATGCCACCTTGTTTTTCATAATTGGACATAAATGTCACCTGATGTTCATGAATGTTTTGCAAAGGAAATGTGTCGGTATTACATTCTTTTGCATCAAAGCAGACAGGAATGCCTTGAACAGCACCAATATAATCGACAGTACTCTTCTGTTCAAAGTATGCCAGTGTAATGTGACGGGTCTCTTTATCAATATTGATAGGTGTAATTGGTGTCGGAACTTTTTGAATCAGTGCAAGTCCGTGTTCCAAGTATTTTTCGTTCGTTCGGTTGATGAATTCCTCTAAGGTGGAACCACGCAGCCCTCTAGAATTCCAGGTTGGCATATGAAACTGCGCCCAATTGGCGCGTCCTTTCTCATTCTTTAAGATAATTGCCAAAATCCGGCAACTATAATTGCTCTATAAATTCCCACACTTTGTCATAAGCTTTCGGTGTCGGGGCCGTTACTTCTTTTCCGTTTGCAAAATGGATGCGGTATGCATGAAGAAGCTGGGACTTCAAATGGCATTCCTTTTGAAAAATCTCATTTACTTTGAGGGAACCATATTTCGTATCTCCGATAATCGGATGACCAATGGACGACAAGTGGGCTCTGATTTGGTGTGAACGTCCCGTAATTAAGTGTACCTCCAACTCGGTATAACCATTTGCTATAGCAACCGGACGGTATTCCGTCTCGATTGGTAAGCATTCGATGCTTAAATCTGTTGGCTTAGCTTTATAAATAGTCACTTTATTCGTATGCTCATCTTTCGATAAGTAACCTTTTAAATAGGTTCTCTCTTTTAAAACACCGGAAACGATGCAGCGATAATATTTTTGAACTCCCTCACGTGTCTTTAAAGCCTCTGACATTTCCTGTAAACCTTTTAATGTTTTTCCTGCAATCAAAAGTCCTGATGTATTACGGTCAAGACGATTACAGACAGATGGCTTAAAAGTCGTCAATGCATCTTGCGTCAATGAGCCGTTTTTTAATAAATATGAGATAATATACTCATTAGCCGAAATGTCCTCCGGTTTTGCTTTTTGTGAAAGCATACCGGCAGGTTTGTTAAGTATGAGAACATCATCATCTTCATAGACGATGTCCAGTTTCTTTGACGGAATTGACGAGTAGGCTTCAAACAGTTTCGTATTAATGTTTGCGCCATGAAATTTGTCAAATGTCTCATCGGACAGAAAAAGCTTTACGTTATCACCTTCGCTCAGTTTTTCTGTTCCGTCAGCTTTTTTGCCATTTAGAACAATATTCTTTTTTCGAAGCATTTTATAAATAAAGCTGGCATTTGCCTCTTTTAATAATTTTTTTAAATATTTATCAAAGCGTTGACCTGCTTCATTAGACTGAATTTTGAATTCTTTCATAACAATTAATTGCCCTTTTTCTTCTTATGTACGTTACGAATCGTCTTTTTCTTACCTGAATTGCCGTGTTTAGCATTATTTTGTGCATTACGTGCTGCGTTCTGTGTACGTCCATCCCCTTTTCTCGGTCGGATAAGGCATTTCTTATCATAACCAATTAAATCGGTTCTTCCTGCTTTTGTCAAAGCTTCCAAAACCAAATCATAATTCTTCGGATTACGGTACTGAATCAAAGCACGCTGCATCGCTTTTTCGTGCGGATTGGTTGCTACATAAACAGGTTGCATATTACGAGGGTCGACACCTGTATAGTACATACAAGTAGAAATTGTTGATGGTGTCGGATAAAAATCCTGTACCTGCTCCGGCATATAACCTAAATCCCGTAAATATTCTGCAAGTTCTACTGCTTCTTTTAAAGTAGAACCGGGATGAGAAGACATTAAATACGGTACTAAGAACTGTTTCTTACCTAATTTCTCATTCATCTCTTTATATGCTTTGACAAAACGGTTATAAACTGCCACTTCCGGTTTACCCAATTTCTGTAAAACAGCATCAGAAATATGTTCCGGTGCTACTTTTAACTGACCGCTGACATGATGTTCACACAATTCACGTAAAAACGTCGTATCTTCATCTGCCATTAAATAATCAAAACGTATACCGGAACGCACAAAAACCTTTTTTACATTCGGTAATTCGCGGAGTTTTCTAAGCAGACTAATATAATCAGAGTGGTCGACTTTTAAGTTTTTACATGGTTTTGGAAACAGGCATTGCTTGTTAGGGCAGGCACCTTTTGTCAGCTGTTTTTCACAAGCCGGTGCACGGAAATTAGCTGTTGGGCCTCCGACATCATGAATATAACCCTTAAAATCCGGGTCCCAAACCATTTTATTGGCTTCTGCCAGAATCGACTCGTGACTCCTTGTCTGAATGATTCTTCCTTGATGGAAGGTCAGCGCACAGAAACTGCATCCGCCAAAACAACCACGGTTACTAACAATAGAAAATTTAACTTCTGAAATAGCCGGCACACCACCCGCCTCTTCATAGGAAGGATGATAAGTTCCCATATATGGCAATGCATAGACCGCATCCATTTCTTTCTGAGACAACGGTTTGGATGCCGGATTCTGCACTACAAATAATTTTCCATCATATGTTTCAAAAAGCCTTTTCCCAGAAAATGGATCTGTATTACAATACTGGGTATAAAAACTTTTTGCATAGTTTAATTTATCTTTTTTCAAATCCTCAAAATGAGGAAGTTCGATTGCATCATAAATAATATCACGATTTCTGGTCTTATAAACCGTTCCGTCAATAAAAGTAATATCTTTTACAGCCAGTCCGCTATCCAATGCATCAGCAATCTCTACGATACTCCGCTCACCCATACCATAAGAAATAATATCAGCACCGGAATCCAGCAAAATGGAACGTTTCAGCTTGTCTGACCAGTAATCATAATGTGCCAGACGACGTAAACTTGCTTCGATACCACCGATAATGATTGCTTTTTGTTTGTATATCCGACGAATCAAATTACAGTACACAATTGTAGCGTAATCCGGTCGTTTGCCCATGACACCGCCCGGCGTGTATGCATCGGTACTACGACGTTTTTTTGATACGGAATAATGGTTTACCATAGAGTCCATATTTCCGGCAGATACTAAAAAGCCCAGGCGCGGCTCGCCTAATATGTTAATAGATTCAGGTGTTGTAAAGTCCGGTTGCGCAATAATTCCAACGGAATAACCATGTGACTGTAAAACACGTGCAATAATAGCATGTCCAAAGGATGGGTGGTCAACATATGCATCACCGCTGATATAGACAAAATCTAACTGCTCGATTCCCTGTTCTCTCATATCTTCTTTCGAAATTGGTAAAAATCCGTTACTCATATATCCTCTCGTTCTGCCAGCAAAGTGGCGAAATTATTTTTCTGATTAGTTATTGATGCGAAGACCGAAGCATAGTTATCTCGTCAGCAGACAGCGAACGATATGTTCCGGGCTTCAGATTCTCGTCCAAAACCAAATTTCCCATGGTAAGCCGCTTCAAATATACAACTTTCTTATCAACTGCTTCAAACATACGCTTTACCTGATGAAATTTGCCTTCCGAAATCGTCAACTCGATTTCGGAAATTGTATCACTGACTAAAATCTTTAATTCTGCAGGTTTTGTTAGCTTTTTCTCACCAATGTCAACGCCTTCTGCAAATAGGTTGACATCCTCCTCAGTTACAACTCCTTCTACTTTTGCAAAATAAGTTTTAGGCACATGCTTAACAGGGCTTAATAATTCATGGGAAAGCATGCCATCATTGGTAATCAGTAAAAGACCTTCTGTATCTATGTCTAAGCGTCCTACCGGATTTAAATCTTTTCTGGTCAAGTCTTTCATATAGTCCATGACTGTCTTGTGCTGAGCGTCTGATACTGCAGTTACACAACCGGCCGGTTTATGGAACATGTAATACTCAAACTGCTCGTATACCAGCGTTTTGCCTTGATAAGTCACAACATCTTTTTTCTCGTCAATTTTCTCCTCCGGCTTTTTGGCAGGTATTCCGTTAACAAGAACCTGACCGTTTTTTAAAATTTTTTTCACTTCACTTCTTGTTCCGATACCAAGTTCAGTCAAAAACTTATCCAGCCTCATGTAAATAACCTCTTTCGTTTCTATTTCATTCCCGTAAGTCTCTCATTTTGCCGTGTTTCACAAAAATATAACACGGGATAAGGATTAATAGCATATTCATTCCCAAATATATCATCAAAATAAATACCAAAATGTAGATGTACATCGAATTTACCGTAGGTACCGGGTACCTCACCATATCCTGTATCCCCCATAAAGCCAAGCAGTGTACCTGCTTCCACATTCTCTCCTATCGTAAACTCTTTCGCATATTCCGACAAATGAGCATAATAATAATAAGCTCCTGACTCGCTACGTATACCGATACGCCAGCCACCCAGTTTTAACCAGCCAACATTTTCTACAATACCATCTGTGGCACTATAAATAGGATAAATTCCGCGTTTGTTCAAGGTTGCCATAATATCACACCCCTCATGTACACGGTTGCCGCCGTAAGTACGTCCAAATTGCCAACTGTTTACATAAGAATAGGACGCATCTGCCCGATTTGATACATGCCCTACCGGAAAACAGGTCATATCATAAAAAATACCGGACAGATACTGATACAACGACTCATACTCCTCAGTGTTATTCACTAATATTTTTTCTGCTTTATTTAATAATTCTGTCGTATCGGTGGTTTTGCAATCTATTCCCATATAAATCGTAAGCAGAGATAAAAACTGTGGCATTTTACCTTCTGCGGCTTTATAAAAATCATCCAGCACTTCTGTTGACACATCAAAATCAACGAAATGTCTCATTCCCGTTTCAAAGGAAAAGTAGTTCTGCTTTTGTACTTCACTCTCGATATATTGTAATAAAACAAGATTAAAACATATCAGAGAAAACAATAGTAAACATATTTGAAATTTTCTAATACGCATGTGTTACCTATTTTAACTACAATTCACTTTTACTAAGTTTCAATTACTCTTATTTACATCTTTTTAAAAATTCAACAAGCAGCTTCCAAATTTTTTCTGTAGAAGAAATACTTAATCGTTCCTTTGGTGTATGAATGTCGTAATTGTTTGGGCCAAAAGATACGCAGTCCAGATTTTCGATTTTTCCGGAGAGAATACCACATTCTAATCCGGCATGAATTGCTTCAAATACCGGTTCTTCATCAAACAATTCTTTGTATACAGAACTGATTGTCTCACGGATATCCGAATCTGCTTTATACTCCCAGGCAGGATAATCACCGCCGACAGTCACTTCACCGCCTAAAAACTCAATTAAATATTCTAATTTATCAGCCAAATCAGCTTTTCTGCTTGAAACACAACTTCTGATAGAAGTCATCATGTACAAACAATCTTCCTTTAATTCCATAATTCCAAGATTTAAAGAGGTTTCTACCAATCCCGGCATAATGCGGCTCATGTGTTGAACACCATTCGGTACATTTCTCAGATAGAAAATTACTTTTGTCTGGGAAGATACGGATAAAACATTTGCACTCTGTTCACCCTTTTTTTCATAAACGATAGTTACATCTTTATCTGATGCCATAAATTCATTTGCCAGAACCGGTTTCAACTGTTCTAAAACTTGTTCCATTACATCCGTATCGTCTTTATTCACTAATAATTCTGCACTGCATTCTCTTGGAATCGCATTATCCTTTAAACCACCTGCCAGAGAAACAATCCCATATTCAACTTCTGCACTTAATGCCTTTAATACGCGTCCCATAATAATGTTGGCATTTCCGTGTTCCTTATCGATTTCAGCACCGGAATGTCCACCTTCTAATCCTGTAACACAAACTGTATAAAGCATACCATTTGCTTCTTCAAAAGTTACAGGAATTCTGGTCTCTACATGCATTCCACCTGCACAGCTTGTAAGAAAATGTCCCTCTACATCAGAATCAATATTTAACATTTTATGGCCTTTTAACATAGATAAATCAATGCCTTCTGCACCTAACATGCCGATTTCTTCATCTACAGTGATTACAACTTCTAAGCGTGGATGTGAAAGCTCATTTGAAGAAAGAATTGCAAGTGCATAAGCTACGGCAATTCCATCATCGCCACCAAGTGTAGTGCCTTTTGCTTTCAGGAAGTCACCATCTACGTACAGTTCCAAACCATCTTTTTCAAAGTCAATGTCATAGTCATTTTCTTTCTCGCAAACCATATCCATGTGTCCCTGAATAATGATTGGGTCTGCCGCTTCGTATCCCGGTGTAGCTTCTTTAATAATGACAACATTATTCAATTCGTCCTGATAATGTTCTAAGTTATATTTTTTTGCAAAATCAACCAGATAATCGCTAATTGCTTTTGTGTTACGTGAGCCATGCGGAATGGCTGCCATTTCCTCAAAATATTTAAATACTTCTGCCGGTTGTAAATTGTGTTGTTCTAAAATACTCATAGAAACCTCCTAAATTTAATATATTGTATTATGAAAAAGAAAATGTTTATTCTCATTATCCTTTTATCGCTGTTTTATATATTGCGTTTCCCGGCAGTCACATTTCATGCTGCCGGAAATGGTCTTATGTTGTGGTTTGAGCAAATTTTGCCATCACTTCTGCCATTTGCTATTTTATCGAATATTATCATTTCTTCTGATATTTTACCGTCTTTAATAGGAAAAGTACTACCATTTATCAAAAAAATAATACCGGTCAGCACATCCGGAGCATTTGTTCTGTTATCCGGCTTCTTGTTTGGCTTTCCAATGGGAAGCAAGAACTGCGCCAGGTTACTTTTGGAAGGTAAAATGGAAAAACACGAAGCAGAAGTCCTATTTATTATAACCAATAATATGAGTCCGGTATTTATTCAAAACTATATTTTGGGTCAACAATTAGGAATGTCGTCTTATTTTAGTTGGTCGCTTCTTGTTTTATATGTTCCTCCGCTGTTATTAGGAATGTATTTGTTACGAAGCCCCTCTATTAATGGAAATATTCAAAAAAAATCGGCATCAAGATCTAAAATAAACTTTCAAATCGTCGATGCCGGTATTATGAACGGTTTCGAAACATTAACCAAAATTGGTGGCTATATCATGATTTTTTCCATTTTGGCATCCTGTTTTCTAATGCTTCCGATGTCTGATTTCTTAAAAACCGTTTGTATTGGAGTCATAGAACTGACAAATGGAATTCATTATCTAAGCAGTACTTTCCTTAGTTCTGAAAGCAAATATGTATTAGCTATGATATTCACTGCTTTCGGCGGTTTTAGTGGCATTGCTCAGACAAGTGCTATGATAAAAGATACCGGTCTTTCCATGAAAAAATATGTACTTTGGAAACTGGTCTTATGTATCATAACAGGAATCCTTAGCATTATCATAATGCATTTGGTTCCGATTAATTCAGCATGTCAGATGTAATGTTAATTAATGGTAACTCTTCTTCATGTGATGCAGAGGATGGTACAAAATCCTCTTCCACAGTTGGGTTTAATTCTGCACGATTTGCAGATACAACATCATAAAATTCCTGTAAAGAACTAATATAGCTGTCATGACGAACACGTGCTGCTTCCATAGAACGTGCAATCGCACTTTCAAGGTTCTTAAGCATATCGTCTGTATACTGCATAGCACCCATACGAATATTATTTGCATCATTAGTTGCAGTGTCTAAAATGTCCTGCGCCTGCTTGGTAGCTAACATAACTACTTCATTCGCCTGTGCATATGCACTCTGCATAATCTGATGTTCATTGATTAATTCGTCAGTCTTAATCTGAGCCTGTGCAATAATGGCATCTGCTTTTGCCTGAGCATCCGCTAAAATTGCTTCTTTATTACTTATAATCTGCTGATAGCGTTTAATTTCTTCCGGTGTTTTACTACGAAGCTCGCTTAATAATTCTTCGATTTCATCTTTGTTTACAATGATTTTTGCTGAGGACAATGGATATGTCTTACAGTTATCAATGTATTCTTCGATTTCGTCGATAATACGCTCCATTTTACTTGCCATATTTTATAAACCATTCCTTTCGATATTATACTTTGTATAGATGCGATCTATAAATTCAGGTGGAACAAATTTGGAAATATCGCCACCATAAGATGCAATTTCTTTTACTATTGTGGAACTGAGGTATGAATACTGCAGATTCGTTGTTAAAAATATCGTCTCTGCTTCCGGATGCAAAATATGATTGGTTTGCGCAAGCTGTAATTCGTACTCAAAATCAGTAACCGCACGAAGACCGCGAACAATCATAGACGCATCAATTTCTTTTACATAGTCTACGAGCAAACCATCGAAAGCCGTCACTTTTACATTTGGAATATCTTTCGTCACTTCCTTTATCATACTAACACGTTCATCAGTAGAAAACAACGAATTTTTTGCACTATTATGCAGAACACTTACCACTAATTCATCCACAATTTCTGCAGAACGGCGGATAATATCTAAGTGTCCTAACGTTAAAGGATCAAAGCTTCCCGGATATACTGCTCTTTTCATATAAATCTCCATTCCGCAGACGCTTTGCGTCGGAGGAAACGCGAGCTGAATTTCAGATTCA
>CAYMTX010000086.1:0-10227 GCA_964393475.1 uncultured Roseburia sp.
GGTAACTCAGTAAATTATGAATATTGTACATATGAAGGCTATGGACCAAGCGGTACAGCTATTATCGTTAAATGTTTGACTGATAATAAAAATCGTACAGCGGCAAATGTTCGTAATGCCTTCACAAAAGGACACGGAAGTATTGGTACACAAGGTTGTGTATCTTATATGTTCGATGAAAAGGGACAGATTATCATTGCAAAAGAAGAATGTGATATGGAAGCGGATGAGCTTATGATGCTTGCCTTAGATGCCGGTGCAGAAGACTTCGCAGAAGAAGACGACAGCTTTGAAGTATTGACAAATCCGGATGATTTTGAAACTGTTCGTAGTGCGTTAGAAGCAGAGCAAATTCCAATGGCACAGGCAGAAGTAACCATGATTCCGCAGAATTATGTAGAACTTACGGCAGACGAAGATGTGACTAATATTAACCGTATCTTAGATTTGTTAGATGCAGAAGATGACGTGCAGGAAGTTTATCATAACTGGGACGAATAATTTTAGTGTCTTAACGGCAAAGCCGTAATAATAAAAGAAGGGTTGGGTTTTGAAATGAAAAATATTCTTTTTGCGGCATCTGAATGTGTACCATTTATTAAAACAGGTGGACTTGCAGATGTATGTGGTGCATTACCGAAGGAATTCAACAAAGAAGAATGGGATGTGCGCGTAGTTATACCAAATTATCAGTGTATTCCGGAAAAATTCAGAAGTCAGTTTCAGTATGTAACACATTTCTATATGGGTACAGGTGTGTTTAATGCAGATAAATATGTTGGTATTTTGAAGTATGAGTACAATGGAGTTACATATTACTTTATCGATAATCAGGAATATTTTTCCGGACCTACACCGTATGGTGATATTAAATCAGATATTGAGAAGTTTGTGTTCTTTGATAAGGCAGTATTGTCTATGTTAAAGAATATTGATTTCAGACCGGAATTAATCCATTGTCATGACTGGCAGACAGGCTTTATTCCTGTATATTTAAAGAATGAATTTCAGGCGGATTCTTTTTACTGGAATATTAAGACGATCATGACGATTCATAACTTAAAATTCCAAGGCGTTTGGGATATAAAGACGATGAGAGGTCTTACGGGATTCCCGCTGGAATTATTCCAACCGGATAAATTAGAGTTTAAGAAAGATGCTAATATGTTAAAAGGTGGTCTGGTGTATGCGGATTACATTACAACTGTTAGTGATACATATGCTGAAGAAATCCAGACGGAGTACTATGGAGAAGGATTAGACGGCTTATTACAGGCCAGACATTTCGATATGCAGGGAATTGTAAATGGTATCGATTATGATGTCTACAATCCGGCAACGGATGCTAAGATTTATTGCAATTATTCAGCAGAAGATTGGCGCAAGAAGAAAGTTAATAATAAAACTAAATTGCAAGAGGAATTGGGGCTTACCGTTGACAAGAAGAAATACATGATTGGATTAATTTCACGTCTGACAGATCAGAAAGGACTGGATCTTATCAATTATGTGATAGATCGTATTGTAGACGAGCATACGCAGCTTGTTGTTATCGGAACAGGCGATCCGCAGTATGAGAATATGTTCCGTCATTATGCATGGAAGTATGGTGAACGTGTTTCTGCAAATATTTGTTATTCGGATGACCTTGCTCATAAATTATATGCGGCTGCAGATGCATTTTTAATGCCTTCGCGTTTCGAGCCGTGTGGATTAACACAGTTAATCTCATTCCGTTACGGAACCGTTCCGATTGTGCGTGAGACAGGTGGTTTGAAAGATACTGTTCATGCATTTAATGAGTACGAGAATACAGGTGACGGATTCTCATTCTCTAACTACAATGGTGAAGAGATGTTGAATGTAATCAATTATTCTAAGCATGTTTTTTATGATTGCAAGAAACAGTGGAATCAGATGGTGGACAGAGGTATGGCTAATGACTACTCTTGGACAACATCGAAAGGCCGTTATGAAGGGCTTTATAATTACCTGTTAGGTTACTAAGCCGTATAAAATAACTAAATAGGCACATAATACAAAGGATATCATTACGAAAGTGATGATATCCTTATTTTTTTGTTTGATAGGAAATTGCATCATATGGAATAAAAATGTGTTGTTTGTTGAAATGATAGGGAGAGAGGAGATATTCATGGGGCAGGAAGAGAGAAAAGAGAAGGATGAAAAAATCAAAGAATTCGGAGAATTAAAAATCGGAGATGAAAAACACAGGATACGTCTTATGACGATAATTGGTGAAATTGAGGGCCATGAGTGTCTGCCAAATACGACAAAGACAACAAAATATGAACATGTTTTGCCCAAATTAGCGGAGTTTGAAGAGGATGATGAGGCAGATGGTCTGCTATTGCTGTTAAATACAGTCGGTGGTGATGTGGAAAGTGGTCTGGCAATAGCAGAGATGATAGCATCTATTGAAAAACCAACTGTTTCGCTGGTGTTAGGAGGTAGCCATTCGATTGGGGTGCCATTGGCAGTGTCTACAGATTATTCGTTTATTGTTCCGTCTGGAACGATGGTGATTCATCCGGTGCGGATGAGTGGATTGATTATTGGTGCTCAGCAGACCTATGACTATTTTAAGCAAATGCAGGATCGGATTTTGCGATTTATTGCGTCACATTCGCAGGCAAAGGAAGAACGATTGGAGGAGCTAATGATGTATACAGGCATCCTGACTAAGGATTTGGGCACTATTTTAGTCGGTGAAGAAGCTGTGGAAGAGGGGTTGATTCAAGAAGTCGGAGGAATTCATCAAGCGTTTGTAAAATTAAGAGAAATGATAGACGTTTATAAGAAAAGATAATTACTAAATCTAGTACAAAGCAAAAGCTTTTAATGACAAAAGTATCAAAATGTGGTACACTAATATAGTATATTGGATAAAAATGCATAAGTATGCTTAAAATACATTGATAAAAAGATAAAGGAGGCCTCTATGACACTGTTGGAAACAATTTTTATGGGCATCATTCAAGGTTTGACAGAATTTTTACCGGTGAGTAGTTCCGGACATTTGGCATTATTTCGCATCTTGTTTGGAGTAGAGACTGAAGCAGGCATGTTGTTTGATGTAATGTTACACTTTGGCACGTTGGTTGCGATATGTGCAGTTTTCTATAAAGACGTAGCAAAATTGATTGTGGAAGGACTTTATATATTAAAAAACGGATTGATTAATCTGGCGATTTTCTTCCACAATGGATTTTTGCAGGCGGAGAATATGTTCCGGAAGAAAAAATTACCAAAAGAGGCGTTAGATTTAGGCGAATATCATCCGGTTGCTAATAGCAGTTATCGAAAATTTGTTTTATTGATAATTGTTTCGACTATTCCGACTGCTGTTATTGGGCTTATCGGTAAAGATATGGTTGAAATGGCATCAAAAATACTGATTGTTCCC
Organism: uncultured Roseburia sp.; assembly: GCA_964393475.1. Lineage (GTDB taxonomy): Bacteria > Bacillota > Clostridia > Lachnospirales > Lachnospiraceae > Roseburia. The sequence goes on from CAYMTX010000086.1 coordinate 3,428, forward strand.
GGAATAGGTCTGCTTATAACTGCCGTATTACTTTTTGTGGCAGATGGCGTGAAATGTGGGGAGAATCTACCGAAAGACATTACATATTCAAATGCGTTTATTATTGGTATTGTACAGGGAGTAGCGACATTGCCAGGTATTTCAAGAAGTGGTTCTACGATTACGGCATGTTTGCTCAGTGGATTTAATCGTTCTTTTGCAGTGAAATATTCTTTTATCATGTCGATTCCTGCAATTTTAGGAGCAATGGTATTAGAATTCATGGATTTTTCTTCGGTGGTACTGGCACCGGGTGAAATAGTATACTGCGTGATTGGAACTGTGATTGCTGCTGTAGTTGGTTATGTATGTATTAAACTGATGCTTGCGGTAGTGCGTAATAAGAAGTTTAAATTTTTTGCAATTTATTGTATGATTATCGGACTTATTTCGATTATAGGTCATTTTTATATTGTGTAGTCATGGCTACTTAACAGTTAGTGAAATGGAGGAATATTGGTTTGACGGAAACAAGGAAGAAAAGTAGTTCGTCTTCCGGCAGAAGTACGAAAAAAACGACGACCGGCAGAAGCAGACAGTCGAAGAAAAAAATAGAAGAATATAGAAATTTTACCGACGAGATTATTCTCTGGGGTGTGTTGGCGATTTCAATTCTCTTGTTTATCAGTAACTTTGGAATCGGTGGTACAATCGGTAATATGGTAAGCAGTATATTCTTTGGTATTTTTGGATTACTGGCATATGTATTTCCGGTGATTTTGGTGATTGCGACTTTCTTTTTTGCATCTAACAGAGGAAACAGGGTTGCAACCATTAAACTCGTAGCAATGGGCATACTTGTGTGTTCCATATGTATGTTCGTAGAATTATTAGTAAATGGTGCGGCTGCACCGGGACCTCTGGCTGTGTATGAATACTGTTATGCAAATAAAATCGGTGGCGGTGTCATTGGTGGTCTGCTTGCATGGTTGATTGCACCAAATTTTGGTCTGGTGGGAGCATACGTAATCAATGTTGCAGTATTAATTATTTGTTTGGTTCTTATTACAGAACGCTCTGCATTACGTGGTGTACAGAAAGGTAGTAAGAAAGTCTATGAGACCGCAAAAGTTACTAATGAACGTCATCGTGAGATGGTAGAGGCACGCAGAGAAGAACAGAAGCTTCGCCGTATTGATAAAAAGGTGGAAGGCGTGGCGATTGATACGCGTGTTTTGCCGGCAAATGAAAAAAAGGCAAGCGATGAGATTAGTGAATTGCATATTGAAACCCATATGGAACTTCCGGAGATTAAAGAAGAGAACAAAGTGGCACTTAAGTCTGGTATGTCTGTAGAACCTGAAATGCAGACGTCTGAGTTGGAACGTATTTTGGCGGATTCGATGAAGACGATGAATGCGACACCTGTGGTTCAGGAGAAAGATGTGCATACATATTCAACAAGAGTTGGTGAAACGACTGATGAGATGGCTCATGCCGCAACAGAAGAGCAGGTTGCGACACGCAGAAGAACCCGGCAGAGTGAAACAGAGATTCAGAGTGGTATTTCAGATATTGAAAAAGAAATAGACATTAAAACGGATGAAGTGAGAAAGTATGTATTTCCTCCTGTTTCGCTGTTAAAACAGATTGCGGTAAAACAGGGAGATTCCCGCCAGCATTTACAGGATACAGCCAATAAGTTACAACAGACATTGAAGAATTTTGGTGTAAATGTTACCATTACGAATGTTAGTTGCGGACCGGCAGTTACCAGATACGAATTACAACCGGAAATGGGTGTGAAAGTTAGTAAAATTGTAAATTTGGCTGATGATATCAAGTTGAATCTTGCGGCTGCTGATATTCGTATCGAGGCACCGATTCCGGGAAAAGCTGCAGTGGGTATCGAAGTTCCGAATAAGGAAAATGTAGTAGTATCTTTCCGGGAGTTGATTGAGTCTCCGGAGTTTAAAACAAATGAATCGAAGTTATCGTTTTGTGTCGGCAGAGATATTGGCGGTAAGGTTGTCGTAACTGATATTGCAAAAATGCCGCATTTATTGATTGCAGGTGCAACCGGTTCCGGTAAGTCGGTATGTATCAATACCATTATTATGAGTATTTTATATAAAGCAGACCCGAAGGATGTTAAATTAATTATGATTGACCCGAAGGTCGTAGAATTAAGCGTATATAATGGAATTCCACATTTGATGATTCCTGTTGTAACGGACCCGAAAAAAGCTGCCGGCGCACTTCATTGGGCTGTGGCGGAAATGACAGACCGTTATAACAAGTTTGCGGAAGCGGGCGTAAGAGATTTGAAAGGTTATAATGCAAAGATAGAGAGCCTTGACGATGTGCCCGGAGAGGACAAGCCTCAGAAACTTCCGCAGATTGTCATTATCGTAGACGAGCTGGCAGATCTTATGATGGTAGCGTCTAATGATGTGGAAGAGGCAATATGCCGCTTGGCACAGTTGGCCAGAGCGTGCGGTATTCATTTGATTATTGCTACGCAGAGACCTTCGGTTAATGTTATTACAGGTTTGATTAAAGCGAATATGCCAAGCCGTATCGCGTTTGCGGTTACATCCGGTGTAGATTCCAGAACTATTTTAGATATGAATGGTGCGGAAAAGCTTCTGGGAAAAGGTGATATGTTATTTAATCCGCAAGGGGTGCCTAAGCCAATCCGAATACAGGGTGCGTTTGTCTCTGATAAGGAAGTGTTGGATGTTGTAAGTTTCTTAAAAGAACAGAACAATGGTATGGTAAATTATAGTGCTGAAATTGAAGCAAAGATGAACAGTATCGAAACGGGAAATACGACCGTTGCAATTGATGGACGAGGTGATAGTACTTCAGATGGTAGAGATGCTTATTTTGCAGAAGCAGCGAAGCTTATCATTGATAAGGAAAAAGGTTCTATCGGTATGTTACAACGTTATTTTAAAGTTGGATTTAACAGAGCAGCCCGTATTATGGATCAATTAGAAGAAGCGGGAATTGTAGGACCGGAAGAAGGCACAAAGCCAAGAAGGGTTTTGATGTCACCGGAGCAGTTTGAACAGTTTGTAGAAGAAGAATTATAATATATCATAGCCGGATGGCGGAAAGAGGACCAGAATGAAGACTGATATTCAAATCGCACAGGAAGCTGTAATGCTCCCAATTAAAGAAGTAGCGGCATCTATTGGTATTTGTGAGGATGACCTTGAATTTTACGGAAAGTATAAAGCAAAACTTTCTGATGAATTAATGAAAAGAACAGAAAGTAATCCAGACGGAAAATTAATTCTTGTTACAGCTATTAACCCAACGCCGGCCGGCGAAGGCAAAACAACTACAAGCGTCGGATTAGGACAAGCATTTGGTAAATTAGGAAAAAAAGCTATCATCGCGTTACGTGAGCCTTCATTGGGACCATGTTTTGGTATAAAAGGTGGTGCAGCCGGAGGCGGATATGCACAGGTTGTTCCTATGGAAGATTTGAATTTACATTTTACTGGTGATTTCCATGCTATCACATCTGCTAATAACTTGCTTGCAGCGATTTTAGACAATCATATTCAACAAGGAAATGAACTTGGATTAGATCCAAGACAGATTGTTTGGAAACGTTGTCTGGATATGAACGATCGTGTATTACGTAATATCGTAGTAGGTCTTGGAAGCAAGATGGATGGTATGGTACGTGAAGATCATTTTGTCATTACGGTTGCATCTGAAATTATGGCGATTTTATGTCTTGCAAATGATATGCACGACTTAAAACGCAGATTGGGGCAGATTATTGTAGGATATAGCTTTGAAGGCAAGCCGGTTACCGCGGATGATTTGAAAGCAACAGGTGCTATGGCAGCATTATTAAAAGATGCCTTGAAACCTAATTTAATTCAGACATTAGAGCATACACCTGCCATTGTACATGGTGGTCCATTTGCCAATATTGCGCATGGCTGTAACAGTGTACGTGCGACTAAGACAGCACTTAAATTAGCAGATTATGTGATTACAGAAGCCGGTTTTGGTGCAGATCTTGGTGCAGAAAAATTCTTTGATATCAAGTGTAGAAAAGCCGGTTTAAAACCGGATGCAGTTGTTTTGGTAGCAACAATCCGAGCGTTAAAATACAATGGTGGTGTGGCAAAAGCAGATTTGGGCACTGAGAACTTAGAAGCTTTGAAAAAAGGTATTGTAAATCTTGAAAAACATATTGAAAACCTTCAAAAATACGGTGTTCCGGTAGTTGTTACATTGAACTCTTTTATAACAGATACAAAGGCAGAAACGGATTTTGTTGAGAAATTTTGTCGTGACAGAGATTGCGAGTTTGCATTATCGGAAGTATGGGAAAAAGGCGGCGAAGGCGGTCTGGTTTTAGCAGATAAAGTACTAAAGACATTAGAAAAGAAAGAAAGTCATTTTGCACCATTGTATGAAGATTCTTTGACATTAAAAGAAAAAATCGAAAAAATTGCAAAGGAAATCTACGGAGCGGATGGCGTATCATATACATCTGCGGCAGTAAAAGAACTGAAACGTATTGAAGAACTTGGTATGGGGCATTTCCCTGTATGTATGGCCAAAACACAATATTCATTATCGGATGATGAGAAGAAACTTGGCAGACCGGATGGATTTACACTGAATGTGCGTGAGGTATATGTTTCGGCAGGTGCGGAATTTGTAGTAGTATTAACAGGAAATATCATGACATTGCCTGGATTGGGAAAAGCACCGGCTGCTTATGGTATTGACGTAGATGATAATGGTGTGATTACAGGATTATTTTAAAAAAATATAGTACGACGAATGATGGTGTTGTACGAGAAAGTTGGAATGATAACCATGGCAAGTATCATAGATGGTAAGAGGATTTCACAGGAAATCAAAGACGAAGTGAAAGAAAAAGTAGAAAGTTTAAAAGCAGAGGGTAAAGCTGTTGCACTGGCAGTTATTCAGGTTGGTAATGACCCTGCTTCCACAGTATATGTGAACAATAAAAAGAAAGTTTGTGCGTATACAGGTATCGAATCCCGTGCTTATGAATTACCGGAAGAGACTACCGAACAGGAGTTGATTACATTAGTGGAGGATTTAAATCGCGATGATACGATTCATGGTATTTTAGTACAGCTCCCGGTTCCGCAACATATTAATGCGGATAAAATTATCCGGACGATTTCTCCAAAGAAAGATGTGGATGGTTTTCACCCGGAAAATGTGGGGAAGCTTGTGATAGGTGAAAAAGGTTTTGTATCTTGTACACCGGCTGGGATTATCCAACTTTTGAAACGCAGTAATATTGAAATTTCGGGTAAGCATTGCGTAATGGTTGGCAGAAGCAATATCGTTGGTAAACCAATGGCATTGCTCATGCTTCACGAAAACGCTACCGTTACAATTGCCCATTCGAAAACTCAGAATTTGAAAGAAATTTGCAAAACTGCAGATATTTTAATTGTTGCAATTGGAAAACCACAATTTATCACAGCTGAATATGTGAAGGAAGGTGCGGTTATAATTGATGTAGGCATTCATCGTGATGAAAATAATAAACTTTACGGCGACGTGAAGTTTGATGAGGTGGAGCCGCTTGCATCTGCAATTACCCCGGTACCCGGCGGTGTAGGGCCTATGACAATTGCAATGCTTATGAACAATTGTGTGGAGGCAATGGAAGCCAATGAAGTGTGCAAACTGTGATGCTGAAATTAAAGATGGTAGTATTTACTGTCCTGTGTGTGGTAAAGAAGCTCAGATGGTTAATGGTTATACCTCTTTAGAAGATGATTTTTTACACTCTCTTTTACGCGAAGGAATAAATAAAAGAACATTGTCCACAGAAGAGCAGGCGCGTCTTAGAAAGCGGAAACAAGTAATGCCGGTTGTTTTGACAGGCTTGATACTTGCCATATTAATTGCAGTGGGAGTTGTCGTGAAGCTTTTTGTAGACTATAAAAAAGATAATTCTTATGAATATCAAATGGAAATGGCCAGAACAGAAATTTTTGACCACAATTATGAAAGTGCTATAGGTTATTTGACTAGAGCATTGGCGATTGCACCGCAGGATGTGGATAGCAGAATGGAACTTGCAGAGATTTATCTGCTACAAGAGAAAGAGGATGCTGCTATTGTATTGCTGATGGAAGTGATTCGATTGGATGCTGCGGCTAAGGAGGCTTATGAAAGTTTGATAAGTATTTATGCTGAAAATGAGCAATACGAGAAAATAGAGGCATTGTCTGAGTATACAAACGACAAAACAATTAAAACACTATTCATAGACTATCTTGTGACTGCTCCAAGTATATATCCAAATGGTGATACATTTTATAATGAATTGAATGTGTCTATTTTTTCGGTGGATGATTGTGCAATTTATTATACAACAGACGGAGCGGACCCGATTACGGATGGGAAACGTTATATTGAAGGCGTAGGAATTACATTTGAAAATTCAGGACTGTATAAGGTGAAGGCTGTGTGTAAGAATAAAAAAGGTATTTATAGTGATATAGTGACGCATAATTACCAAATTGTATTGACACCGAAGCCGGAACCGGATACGGAACCGGAAACACAGACAGAAGAAGTATTGGAAGTTATTGAATAACAGTGAAGATTACAATTTTATGTGTAGGTAAAATAAAAGAAAAATTTTATAGAGATGCAATTGCAGAATATGAAAAGCGATTGAGCCGATACTGCAAGTTAGAGATTATAGAGGTGGCCGATGAGAAGACACCGGATAATGCCAGCGAACTTGTAGAACGTCAGATTAAAGAGAAAGAAGCAGAGCGCATGGG
>CAYMTX010000087.1:0-10074 GCA_964393475.1 uncultured Roseburia sp.
ATATTAATATTAATATAATAGCCATCTACGCGAAAAAAATCAATATTTTTTTATTCTGTAACACTTTCTGTGCTCTCTTCTGTCGCTTCAGCAATAGTAACTACCGCTGTCTCTGTCAATTTTTCTAACAAATCACTCTGAATGTACATATTCTCCAGCACACGTTTACCATATACCACATCACCATAACCGTAATATTCAAATAATGGTTCCTCTGATGTTAATCCGTAATAAGCTACATAGTCTGCAAGAGATGCTTCATAAGCTTCCTGATCTAACGTGACGCCTTCTTTGTCTGCAATTGCTCCTAAAATAAACTCAATTTCTACAATATCTGTCAGATACTCTCTCCACACTTCTTCTGCCTGCTCTACTGTATAACCATAGTTGGTAGTTAAAAATGTTTCTAACTGTGTTTCATCTCCACTGCAATTCTGCCATACATAGGTATTACGGAATGCTTTCATTAAATCTGCAAAATAATCTGCCGGGATATCTACTGTACAGTTATCTAATAAATACTGCTGGATATCTGCATTACCGTCCTGCATTTTATAATATTTGCTATCTTCTATCAATCCTTCACGGATAGTTGCATAGAATGCTTCTACCGATTCTACGCCCAAATTTTCCTGAAGAACTGCATCTGTCATTTCCTCATAGGCAACTTCTCTCTGAATAGAATTTACAGTAAATGTAAATACGGCATCCTTTCCTGCCAAGTCTGCATTATAGTTTTCCGGGAAAGTTACATTACAGTCTACTTCTGTACCAACTTCTGCACCGATAAGTCCGTCAGTAAAACCATCAATAAACATTGTATAGCCACCTGCCGCACAGTTACCTGACACATCAATCAACTGATTCGCTGCGGAACCTCCGTCAAATGCCACACCATCTAATTTACCGACATAATCTACATTAACAATGTCTCCCTCTTCAATAACTGTCTTCGACTCGTCCACTTCATAAAACGGACCATAATACTCAAATACCTCTTTTGCATATGCCTCTACATCTTCATCTGTAATCTCGTAATCCTCAGCCAGTTCTATCGGAATTGCAGTATAATCACACAAAGTTACATAATCCGCATAATTATACTCATATTTCGCCAAATCTACGACCGGCATCTTCTCTTCTGTTGATTCTACTTCTGTATTCGCTACTGATTCACCCTCTGAATCTCCGCATGCTGTCATCGCAAATACAGTTGTCATACACAATAAAAGTGCTACTAATCTTTTTTTCATAGTTACCTCTCTACTTTCTAACCCAAAATTTGCAAAGCTTTATTAACATATCACAAATCCGTATAAAAATAAAGCAATTTTAACCGAGTTCACAATATTTTCACATTGCTTTTTATGGAAATCAATGCTACAATATATGTTGAATCGTTTTTTAGGAGGTTTTTTATCGTGACAACAGGACAAATTATTTTAATCGTAACTCTGGTAGTAATAATCGCTGCCATGATTGCATTATATTTTCTTGGTAAAAAAGCACAAAAAAGAAAAGAAGAACAGGACGAGCAGATGGCTTCCGTTGCACAGGTAGTTCCAATGCTCATTATTGACAAGAAGCGTATGAAGATTAAGGATTCCGGTCTTCCGCAGGCAGTAATTGACCAGACTCCAAAGATGATGCGTTGGTCTAAGCTTCCAATCGTAAAAGCAAAAGTCGGACCAAAGGTTATGACCTTAATTGCTGATGAATCTGTTTTCGACCTGATTCCGGTCAAGAAAGAAGTAAAAGCTACTGTAAGCGGTCTTTACATCACAAAGGTTACAGGTGTTCGCGGACCATTAGAGAAACCTGAGAAATTAACATGGAAAGCGAAATTACAGAAAAAATATACCGAATTAACCAAAGAAGCTGCTTCTGACAAAAAAGCTGATAAGAAAGCTGACAAAAAGAAAAAATAATACATAAAATCACTAGAGGGAACCGAAACCGGTTCCCTCATTTTTTATTTCATATCATTTATTCCAAATCAAAAATTCTATTCATGTCACATTTCAAAATATCACACAATCCTAACAGACAAGACACCGTCGGATTCTGTGTCCCTTTCTCGATTCTGTTGTAAGAGTAAATGGAAATATCCACACCTCTTAACTGCAATTGTTTCACAATATCCGTTTGCTTGATTTTCCTTTCTTCTCTGATTGTCCGAATATAAATTCCTATATTTTTATCCTTCACCTGAATCACTCTATATTCTGTGCTTATCTTCTTCATTTTAACACCTCGTGCAATAATTTTATGTTATTTATGCTTTTATCTATTGCATTCTGGCGCAAAATAGGTTAGGTTTTTATTAGACGCATGTAGAATTTTTTGAGAGGTATTTCATATGAAAACTTTTATCACAACCTATGGTCGTATTGTGCTTGGTATTTTTGGAATTAGCTACGTTGTCTCATTTATTTATTTTATCCGCGACATGTTTCTTTTACTTATTCCTGCCATCAAATGTAGAAAAATCAAAGATTGTCTGAAAGACGACTGTCCTTTTCGTGCAGGTTGTACTCACATAAAGTTCACAGACAAAGAGATGATTCCGCCCTGGCATCAAGACTCTGATGAACAGAAAAAAAGCCTTTAACCCAAAGAAAGAACATTCTCATTGGTTTAAAGGCCTTCTTTTACAATTTAAAATCTCTTGCTTCTTTCGATTTTACATCCACCGTAATATGGCAATCTGCCACATGTTCATAGTTAATCTCAAGTCCATACTTTACTTTCACGTTAATATCCAGTTCACTTTCGTGTATCTGAATTTCCTTGGCATCAATCCCAATCAGCAGATTACCAAACGGTGTGTAATAATAAGATATGTTTTTCTTATCTTTTTCAAACACCATATGCGCCGTTGCCGGACCTTTTCTGGTAACCTCCATGAAATCCTCACCGATTTTAATAACATTCTTCGTCACATCCGCACTGCCTTCCATTACTTCCTCGTACAGAACGTAATGCTTGCCGTTCTTTTTATAATAGGTTCCCGAAGTGATTACTTCAATGGAATCACTGTCTTCTTCTCCTGCGAACTGAAGTCCGCTTATTTTTACAAGTACATCCTTCGTCATTTTTATCCTCACAGTTTATACACAATCATTTATTTCGTATGATATATTAACCGCTTTCCTCAAAATGCGCAAGGCTTTCTTTTTATTTAAAAATTTCCAGAAGTTTAAAACGTATCTCGTAGTTACCCGATTTTAATACTGCCTGGTACTCCTCCTCATCTAACACTGCACGCAAGGAGCTCTCCGCGTTTTCATCTACTACCTCATACATACTGTTCACAAAACACATATTAGGATACATGACACACCACCAATTTTGTCCATTCCCTTTTCCGATGGTAACCTTTAGCGCATCATAGATTCCCGGCGGAAAAGTATATGCACCATACGTCTTGACCGGAAATTCACATTCTGTAAGTTCGGCATGCACCGCATAAGAAAAACCGGCATTTTGTACTACCTGCTCTGCCACCTGTTCGATTACAGGTATCTGTGCTCTGACAAACGCTTCACATGCTTCCTTCGTTTCCTGTGCTTGCATATTTTCCTGCATATAAATGCCAATTGCATCTCTGACCTCTAGTTTTAATTTTTGGTCTTCAACGCTATCACTATTGGCAAGCACATGGAAACGCAACACTTTTTCTGCTAACTGATGCTGCAGTCTGCACTGTCTTACATACCACATCCCTATTGTTATACACATTATCAATAACGTACTGAGTATTATGTATTTGGTAATCTTTTTCATAATCTGCTTCACCTTTCTTTACCGCCTATGCTATCTTATGAAAAAAGTATTACCAATTTTTTCTTCTCTTAATCAATCCAGGCAATATCTATTGTAAAAACAATTTCGATATCCCCTTCCCAAAATCCGGGTGACTGCGTATAATATCTGTACCATTCCCGTTCTGTTCCCAGTTTTTTCAAGCTATTTGTCACATCGACCCCTGCCTGTAACGCTGTCTCAGCTTTTACAGTCATATAGTCTTTTATCTGCATATCAAGCCATGCTTCTGCCTCTCTCCTGTCACTCCCGTAATTCTGCCTGAGAATTTTTCCATCACAGTCAATATTCACTTCTACCTGCTTTCTTAATACGCCGGAAGATTCCCTTGTTTCCAAGAAAGATATTTTATTTTCAGAATTAGACAGACGCACATAATTATTTACACCTAATTGCAGTACATACTCCTCCATCCGGTTATTTATAAAAAAGGATAACAACGCCACATCACTTTCTACGCGTCCGCTTGCCACTCCACGCTTATATGCCTCATAAGCAATCACCTCCGGCTTATCCTCCACTAGCGATACAATCGGAATAAACAACGTCTCTTTACGATTTTCATTCTCCTGATAAAGCATACCGATAGTCGGGTAAGTCTCTTTTTTTACCGTATCACCGTGTTCCAAAAGTTCTTCCAGATAATCTCCCAATGGTTGCTCTAAATCAGCTTCTGCCGCCTCCAGTTTATTTAGCACATCCGTCGTAACCACATACGCATTCCAAGGCACATTTTTATCTTGCTTAAGTAATCCAATCATTTCTGCCATAGCTTCCTCATTTTTCAGAAATTCCCGTTCCACAAGAATTACTTTTAAATGATTATAATCTATCTTTTTAGTTCCTGCCTGTAAACCATTCAGCCATTCTTCCGTAAAATCAGCTTCAGACGAAACTGTAAGAAGCGTTGGGAATTCCCGTTTTTCCAATTCAGTACCGGAACTGCAGCCACTTAATAAAAAGCTGGCCAGAAGTGGTACTAACACTACAAATGGTGTACCCACATAGTAAAAAAATTTCTCATAGACCATCTTAAATTCCTCCGAATAATAAAATGCATTAGCCAACAAATATACCAGCGTAACTTCTCCCAATAACCGGACTTTTGTCCCCTTTTCTCCAAAAGACCACAGTCTTCCTGCAAAAAAAACGAGACTATTTATCAGTGCGAACAGCATAAAAAACCAAATACCAAACATCAGTGCATCCGCTCTTTTTAGAAAGCCACCGGTCATCTGGATACGACTCATCATTGTTACCACCGGATAATCTAACATTGCCAATGCTTTATCACCAAACATCCCAAGCAACAGCAAATAGAGTGTCGCTAAGATTATCCCCGTCCATGTCAGAGCACGTTTGGCACATCCATATATCTGTTCTTTTGCGCTGACATATTCTGCAAAAAACGGAACTAGAAACACAATGGATACACACAAAAACACTTGATATCCGCCCTTTAAAATGTTTGTAGATTTTTCCATCAGCACCGGTAACCAATAATCCGTATCTGCTGCCGGCAATGCGAATAACATCATAATAAATAATGGTATCAACAAAATCCAAAATAGAATCTCATATACCCGTGCCCTTCCTTCGATACCGCCCGACACGCCATAAAATACTAACACCATAATGAGAAACAGAATTAATTTAAACTCCTTCTCCAGCAATTCTTTTACTACCAGTTCCGCAAAAATCGATGCTATCCTCCCTGCAAAAAGTAAAAAATACACCAGATAGCCAACCTTTATTAAATTTCCCACTATTACACCGTAGGTATTTGTCAGGCATTCGCTATATTTCCCATTCCTACTGCTAACTTCGTGTTTTAAAAGACGCAGATATAGAAAGGCCGCCCCTATTCCCAGCAAAATAGAAAAGATGCCATCCCTTCCTGATGTTTTCGCCAATGCAGTCGGAGCCAGTAACGCACTATAGCCCAACAATTCAAATAGCAACAACCGTGTAGCCTGCCTACCGGAAATCTGATTATTTTTTGCAAGCATTTTCCTTCTCCTCCGCCTTAAACACTAACTTCGTCCGTTCCTTTTCATTCGCATACATCGGTCGTTTTCTTAAATAACGCAGCGGTACACGCCACAACACATCACGCTCATCCTGATAATGATTTAAATCTGCCCCTACATAGGGTGCCAGATATGGATTACCAAAACTATTTAAATGCGATAAATGAATCAGTATTCCAAGCAATCCTATCAACATTCCAAAGTATCCCATCCAGGCACTAAGTCCTATCAATACAAATTTCAACAGACGAAACGCGGTTGCGAATTCCTCATTTGGTATCGCAAAAGAACATAATGCGGTAAATGCTACAACAATGACCACAATCGGACTCACAAGATTCGCATCCACCGCAGCCTGCCCGATAATCAATCCTCCCACAATTCCAATGGTACTTCCTATGCTTCCCGGTATACGCACTCCTGCTTCCCGCAGCAATTCAAAAGCCAGCTCCATCAAAATCACCTCTAAAACTGCCGGAAAAGGCACGCCTTCCCTTGCCTTAGCAAACGACAGTAATAGCGCAGTCGGCAAAATCTGTGTATGAAAATTAGTCATTGCCAGATAAAACCCGGGCAAAGTCAATGCGAAAAAGGATGCTACATAACGAATCATTCTCGTAAATGTAGCAATCTCCCATCGATTGTAATAATCATCGCTTGTCTTTATAAAAGAATTATAGTCTGTCGGTAAAATCAGCCCTACCGGCGAATTATCCGACAATACAACAACTCTTCCTTCCAGCAGTGCCATACTCGCCCGGTCTACCCGTTCTGTGGTCTGGAACTGCGGAAAAGGCGAATACCAGTTTTTTTCTGTCAATTGTTCTAAAATGCCACTATCCAGCACTCCGTCAATTTCAAAACTTTGTAGCCTATCCTCGATTTCTTTTACCAGTTGTGGCTGTGCCAAATCTTCCATATACATCACATACACATTTGTATTAGAACGCACGCCTATTTTAATTTCTTTTGCCTTTACTTTAGGCGAACGGATTCGTGTTCTGATTAATGCAGCACTTTGCTTGACTGACTCACACAGCCCCTCATTGGAGCCTCTCACCACTTTTTCCGACTCAGTCTCGGCAACACCTATAGAGGGATAACCGTCATCCGGAATTTTTAGTGCTTTCTCAAATCCATCCACAAAAAGAACGGTTTCTCCCGTCAGCACTCCATCCACAGCCTCTTCTATCGTTGTAAAAAAAGTAGCATCCGGTATTGCCAACGCATTGTGATTCAAACAAGACAATATTTCCTGCCTGTTTTTTTCATTCAAAAAATGCAACGTCTGTCCCAGCATTGAAGTTCCGGAATTCACTGTAACTTCCACATAAACGAGATAGGCTCCCACATCTTGATTTACGCCCAGGTTCATAGACTTCTTCTTCAAATCTGCACAATCACTAAATATCGCTTCCATCAAATCTATATTTGTTTTTATCTGCGTTGAAATATTTGTTTTTGCCATATAGCCTCCTGTTTACATTTTCACGCTTTAAACAAACAACATCTTTCCTATGATAGGACGCAATTTCCTATCAAACAAAAAAAGGATAGGCCTTTGCCTATCCCTTCTAGTATTTCTCATTCTATGCAAATTATTCCTGATTCTGAATCATAGTCTTCACTGCGGCAGCTTGATTCACCACATGTACACGCATGCTGTCCGTCACTAATTCTTTATTTTTTTCAGTGAATCCCTGCAAAATCTCACGATGCTCTTTCAATAAAACCGGATAATTTTTCTCATCTTTCAAATATTCTACACGATAACGATACATCTGCTCACGCAGATTATTCAAAATGTTTACCAGCTTCGGATTCCTTGTGGCATGATAAATAATATCATGAAAAACCATATCGGTATCTGCAATGCGCTTGATATCTTTCGTCTTAGTAGCAACTTCAAAATCCTCTGCCGCCTGTGCTAACTGCTCCAACTCCTCTGCCGTAATCAGCTCACATGCAATACTTGCAGCCAGTTCATCTAATGCCTCACGCACCTGTAGTACATCTTGCATATCCTTTTCTGTCATCTTAGCGACTTCTGCACCCCTGCGCGGAATAGTAACCGCCAGTCCTTCCTGCTCTAACATACGTATTGCTTCCCGGATTGGGGTACGACTTACGCCTAATTTAGCTGCCAGCTGCAGTTCCATGAGACGTTCACCCGGTTTAATTTCCCCTTTTAAGATTGCCTCTCGTAACGTATTAAACACAACATCTCTAAGTGGCAGATATGCATCCATATTCAGTATCAAGTCACCTGTCATATCGTTCATCTCTCCTATCCTGCTTTTGTCTATCCTCTGGTTGTATTATAAATCGTAGTCAAATAAACTTGCTTTGCAAGTCCCGACTTCTTCATCGCATCGTAAGCATTTTCTGCAATTTTCTCATCTTCAAATAAACCAAACACAGTCGGACCGCTTCCACTCATCATAGCCCCTACTGCGCCATGATTCATCATATGCTCTTTTATCTCTGCAATCACAGGATATGCCGGTATTGTAACCGTCTCTAATACATTGCCCATATCGGCGGCAATCTTATGCAAATCTTTTTCTCTAATATCCGCAATCAACTGCTGCATATCCGGATGTGTTATACTATCCGGTTTCAAATTCTCATATACAAATTTAGTCGATACATTAATGGCCGGTTTTGCAATTAAAATCGGACACTTTACCATCGGCGACAATGGTGTCAACTTCTCACCGATTCCCTCTGCCAACGCAGTTCCCCGCATAATGCAGTAAGGCACATCCGCACCTATTTTCACACCACGTTCCATCAACTCTCCGGTTGTTAATCCCAAATCAAAAATTTTATTCATGCCATATAAAACCGCTGCCGCATCTGTACTGCCGCCAGCCATGCCTGCTGCTACCGGAATACGCTTCTGCAGGTTCACATGAATACCGTCTTTGATAGCAAACTCTTCACGCAATAATTTTGCTGCCTTATATACCAAATTATTCTCATTCGTTGGTAAAAAGGATAAATTAGTCTCCATAGTAATCTCGCCGGACTGTTTCTTCACAATATCCAGACGGTCATATAAATGAATGGTCTGCATCACCATGCACACCTCATGATAACCATCTTCACGTCTGCGGATTACATCCAAACCCAAATTAATTTTTGCCAGTGCTTTTACAGAAATATCGTTCATAGACTCACCAAATTGTTTTTTTAATGTTTTTTGTATACAATATGTATTTTAACATTTTTTTTAATTTGGGTCAATAAATAATCTGCTTTAAACCTAAAGAATATCCGGTTATCTGACGATATACAGACTATAGAGCTATATTGATTGTGTAACCCATGGATAGGGTCGAAAGGAACAGGTGGGCATATGGATATGAACGCAATTAACAATGTAACTGCTTCTGCAACCACATATACTACAAGAACAAATAAAACAGCAGAAACAACACAAACGGCAAACACCACTGCCAAAGAAGAAACCGGTGTTGTATACGAGAAAAGCTCTGACACCGCTAAAACTACTACAAACAAAACAGATAATAAAGCCATTATCGCCAAATTGAAAGCAGATGCCGAGGCAAGAACCTCTCAACTGAAAAGTCTTGTTGAGCAAATGATGACTAAGCAGGGAACTGCATATGCAAATGCCAACGATATGTGGAAATTCCTCGCAAAAGGTGACTTCACCGTGTCTGCAGATGTAAAAGCACAGGCACTGGCTGATATCGCAGATGACGGATACTGGGGCGTAGAACAGACCTCTGACCGTATCTTAGACTTCGCCAAAGCTTTAGGCAATAATGACCCGGAAAAAGCAGAGGAGATGTTAGAAGCTTTCAAGAAAGGTTACAAACTGGCAGAAAAGGCATGGGGTGGCGAACTTCCTGAAATCTCTCAGAAAACTTATGATGCTGTTCTTGAGAAATTTGAAGCTTGGAAAAATGAAAATACAACGGAAAACGCATAAACGCAAAGAGACTGTAAAAATAACCGTTTTTCCGCATAGTGCCTTTAAAAGGATATTGCGTGGCAATGTTTAGAAGCAACCGATTTGAGGTTGTTTTAGAGAAAAGCTTAGAAATATTATTTGTTGTCTGACAGAAAAACGTTTTGTGTGCGCTAATGTGTTGAACAAATTTCGGTTTTTGTCTGCATAACACGAAGCTGCGGTTAATGCCTTGCAGTGTTGCTAACAGACTGTGCTGATAAAGTCATGATTAAATCT